>NZ_JAAHHU010001290.1:0-1453 GCF_010672095.1 Moorena sp. SIO3I6
TCCCCTTCTTAGTTTCTTTGTGATCATTCCCCTAGTCTCCTTGATCATGGTGTTGCCTGTATCGATCAACGCGATTGGTCTCCGTGAGAATGCATTTGTATTCTTTTTTGCGGCTTACGGCTACAATATTGCCAGATCCGAAGCGATTGCCTTTGCTTGGCTGGCTTACGGAATCGTGATCATTCAGGGGCTGCTGGGGGGAATTGTATACGCTTTGCGCAAGTAAAGGTGATTAACTGAGATCAGGTAATCGGGTAATCAAGTAATCAGGTAGTCAGGTGTAATGGTAATTAATAAACAAGGATCAAAGCAAATATAAATTACCAAATATAAATTACCAAATATAAATTACCAAATATAAATTACCAAATATAAATTACCAAATATAAATTACCAAATATAAATTAATCCAATGCCATCACCAGTAGGACACACATTAGCCGGTATTTGTGGATTTGTTCTGGCACGCCCTCATATAGCTTGGCATCAGCAAACTCGGCTGTTGTATGGTTCACTATTGCTCACAAACTTGCCAGACATAGACATTCTGCCTGGATTGCTGCTGCTGGGAAATCCAGGAGCTTTTCACCGTCAGGCCACCCACAGCTTGATAGTAGCTGCTGTAGTTGGCATCTTCGTTGCTTGGCTAGTGGGACGTTGGAGGTTAAATCGGCTCCGGTGGGGAATTTGGGCAGCTCTAGTTTATGGCAGCCATATCCTCTTGGATATGCTAGTAGCTGACCCAACAGCGCCTTTCGGAGTCCAGGCACTCTGGCCTTTTTCCTTGGACTATTTTATTTCACCGGTTACTATCTTTGCGAAATTTGATTATTTTAATCCAGAATTGGGTATGGTGCGCACCATCTTGAGTATTCCTAACTTCTTGGGAATACTGTGGGAAATCGTAGTACTTACACCCTTGGTAGGACTGGCATGGTATGGGTTTGGGACAAGTGACCGCAGAAAACCATTGGGAAGATAGAGGGCAAGGGTGATGGGGTGATCAGGTGTAATGGTGATGGAAAGAATTATAGATATTTTGCATAAATGTCTAAAATAAGACCCATAACTAATATAAGCGTGTGTCCCAATTTACTTTGGTTGGTAAGAGGTTCATTGTTCTATGTTGATGGCGATCAACTATCTTTCCTGAGCCAGCCATGATGAACCCTGCTGTGATCACTTTGGTTCTTAATATTGATTCTAGATAAAATTGGTCAGGTGGATGAAAGCAGAAAAACTTAATTCAGCAGAAACCCCTATTCAAGCAGATTGGCTTTGGCAATGGATTCCCATCGCCTTAATTTTGCTATTGGCGGCTGGGTTTGACCTCTATCAACTCGGCACAGAGAGCCTGTGGGTGGATGAACTCTACAGTGTTAATGATGCCAAACGCTTACCAGGCCATCTGGGTCTAATCCGCCCAGTGTATTTCATCCTCCTGTGGCTCTGG
>NZ_JAAHHU010001291.1:0-1453 GCF_010672095.1 Moorena sp. SIO3I6
ACCAAATTAGCTATGGAGATGTTCACCTTCAGGGAGAAGTTGAACAATGTACTTATAATTTTGAATCCTCTAACCCAGATTTACTGTTCACGCTATTTGGTCTTTATGAGCAAGAGGCAGAACAACTCAGCACACGAGGACTTGTTATGCCTACACTAGACTACGTTCTGAAGTGTTCTCACACGTTCAACTTACTGGACGCTAGGGGTGTGATTTCAGTGACTGAGCGCACTCGTTATATCGGTAGAATTCGCAATCTAGCCAGGCGAGTGGCTCAACTCTATTTGCAACAACGGGAGATGTTAGGGTTCCCGCTCAATAAACAGACCATAGCTTGAATCTAGAACACAAAAAGATGGAAAACACCTCCCGTCTCTATAATAAACCCTATCGGTATTAGGGGTTTTGGGAGCCTGACAGGACACGGATGTCGCGCCAAATTTGAGTAGCTGCTAATGCTCCATCGGCAGCAGCAATGACGACCTGATTCAGTCCCACCTTTAAATCACCAATGGCAAAGATACGAGGATGGGAAGTGCGGGCCATCTTATCTGTAACCAGATTGCCTCCCTTCTTCTCCAGATCAAATGTGTCTAGATATTCGGCATGGTATTTGGAACCCATGGAAATCAAGCCAGCTTCCAACTCAATTACTCGACCATCAGTTAATTCTACTCCAGTCATCTGATGGTCTTCCCCTAAAAATTGCTCAACTGGGATTTCTATGATTTGATAACCCTGTTGTTGTATTTTTTGTCGCAATTCATCATTTACCTCGAACAATCCTTGGGTAAATAAAGTAATTTCAGAAGTAAACCAACCCAGAGGAAAAACAACTTCCGCATTACCTGCAGTGCTAGCAAATACCCCTACGTTTTTATCAGCCATTTCATAACCATCACAAATCAGACAGACATGGAGGTTATAACCTGCGTATTCATAGACATTTCGCATATTTTCCAAGGCTGGCAAATAGTCAATAATGCCACTAGCAGCAATCATGTATTTAGCCCGAAAGGTATAGTATTCACTGTTGTTTCGACCGACTTTTACTCGTACAGCAAAGGTCTCACCTTCATCAATTACTTCTTCGACAAAAGCATCTAGTGAATCGCCACCAATAGACAAATAATGCTCTTTACCTTGTCTAAGAACAGAACGACCAGGGGTATCGGGAGGTAAACCCAGGTAGTTGTGGAGTTCCTGCATCCAAAAAGAGCGCGCTTTGCCTTTATCGATAATCAAAGTATTGAGTAAGTAACGCTGAAGATAGATTCCAGCAGAGAGACCTCCTGCGCCACCTCCCACAATAATCGTGTCGTAAATTTTGTCAGTGGATTCTTGAAGATTTTGTTTTTTGAGTTTCATGATATTACCTCTGTAGTGATTTGGAATAAAAGGTATCGTAAGCCGTCAGCGGTCAGTAGTCAGCGGTCAGTAGTCAGTGGTTAGC
>NZ_JAAHHU010001292.1:0-1452 GCF_010672095.1 Moorena sp. SIO3I6
CAGCGCGGTCTTGGGGAGCCAGCGCGGTCTTGGGGGTTTCCCCCACTCGCGCTTTGCATCAAGAAGTGATCAAAAACCTTCTGGGATTAAACCTTACTCCTTTACTTCAGCATAGCTGGTTTCTGCCTAAACTCCGAAACTTAGTCCTAGCTTACTTTTGACTTCTGACTTATAACTTCTGACCCTAAGCGTAGCGCTATATCACTTGCTGCCAACCACAGGTTAAAGAGCGCACAGGATTCGGGCGCAAGGGAAGCGCCCCTAGATTTGATTGGTTTGACCATCATGACCAGAAGTGATATAGTTTATTCCACTACTCGAATCAATCCACGGTTCAAACGGTCATGAATCTCTTGGACTAGGGTTTGCTCTTCTAGTGAAAGTGATGCCTTGCCTCGTAAAGCTGACATAAAGAGCTGTTGGTCAATGCGGGTAATTTGGCGCATATGAATAATACGCTGAGCTATTTGCTTAACCGGGAATTTGGGGAAGATCACTTGAGAAGGTTTCATGGGCTCCACATAATCTCTGTAATTTTAACTATCGGCAATTTTGAAGAGATCTTCTGTGAGAGAGAGTCCTAGCTAGTAGTGATTCGAGCTCACGATGTGTTGTGATGGGATCGCGGTTAAGCTGTGATCTGAGTTACAACGATGGCAAACTAGTAGCCGATCAGCGTTGACGGTCGTGATATACAGCATGTTGATTCTAGGACAAGAGAACGACAGGAGGAAGGAAGCAGCAAATTAGAAAAGGAATAAATACTAATATAGTCCAATATTTGGATGCCTGAAACTGTTTAAAGGTTAACAGTTTGGTATCTGAGAGCTTTATAATTGTGGTTGGCACTGATGGTTCCTGGGCCAAGGCTGTCATAATTTGTTTACCCAAAACCCGTCCTAATCGTGGTGGTACAGCATTACCGACCTGTCGAAATCCATGCCATTTGGTGTGGTGGAAGCGAAACCAATCTGGAAATGAGTGCAGTCTAGCGGCCTCTCGCACCGATATCACCCGTGGGTAATCAGGATGAATGGGGCGAGGAGAGGTGTAGCGACCGTTTTTATAACCAGTACCTGCTCTGAGGGTATGGCATGGTTTATCCCAGTGTAAGCGTCGTAAGCGACTGGTAGTTTCTACCTCGCCCATGGGTGTGTTTCTAAACCGCTCAATCGACGCTTCCGTGTGCTGGGTTTGCAGGGAACTGGTTAATAGTTTAGGATTCCACTGGCGGGGATAGGCAAAGTTACCAGGATCGGTGATTACATCCCGTAACTTTTCTACATAGGGCATGGCTAACGCTTGCAGCAGGTCTAGCTGTTTTGGTTTTAGTTCAACACAATCGCTTTTCTGGAGTTCAGGAAAATCATCTAAGTTAGGCAAGTCTGCGATCGCATCCTTAACAGTTACCCATTGGTGAGAGCCTAGTTCTGAGTCAGGATAAACCACTGG
>NZ_JAAHHU010001293.1:0-1451 GCF_010672095.1 Moorena sp. SIO3I6
CCTCATGGCATAGAGAATTGCTATATTTGGTTTATAATGTAAACTATCAGCTATCAGCCTTCAGCTGAAGGCTTACTTAATTCGAGTTATTATTGGTAATCAAAAAATTAGCTTCCTATCTTTTATGACAACAAAAGACAGGAAGCTAAAATAGCGATAGCATTTTTACTTGAGTAAACAAGGCAACAAGAAAAAGTTGAGGGGATCTAAGGATGGGATGAATGCGATTGGCCTAGGCCACGTTACGCGATTGACCATAGGTCACGCTACGCGAACGCATTTCTTGCTTGAGGCGATCCCATCGTTCGATACCCCATTACCACTCAAAATCTCCCCACACTTCCGACACTTCCAACACTTCCAACACTTTCTTCCGGAGGGGAATCATGAAATAGTCGTAATTGCCCGACCAATATTAATTTGCAGGCTATAGCAACCCACTGGGCAAAAGCAGCTTGAGGATGAAAAAAACTAGTTCGTTCGAGGGTTCCAAGAACTAGTCATTACCAGTTTAAACCAAGTTTCTCAGCTACTTCCTCTGCAGGAATACCAGGCTCTCCAAGCTGAGTGCGGTGAAGCGAATCAATCAACTCTTGCACAACCTCAGGTCTTAGTTGTTTATTTTTATCAGGATCGCTCAACAGTGCTTCTAGAGTTTCAGTCACTGTTTCTTGGATGAGAACCTTAAACTCTTCAATTGTGAGGTCTTTAACTTGCATTGTCTCTCCCATCACATAACTTACTCTATATTATACACTTTTTTAGAGGAGATTGTTATCGAATTGAGTACAATCGGCTACCCAAAGTATAGCCAAGTTCTTAGTAACTGCACTGCCTAACTTTTGCTGCACTTTAGGGAGCGACGATCCCTTGGGCTTTTCCAAGAGATCCGTGCCGACGTAAAGTGAGTTATTAGTGCTGCATCTGTTAACTATAAGTATGATCAACGCTATAAATCTGCTTTAATGGATTTACGAAACTAGTTAATTAACGCCAGTATTAAAATAATAATAAATTGTCTAAACTCGTTTTGGTATGACTGTTGCTTTTCACCTTTATTGAAATTAAATTTTTACCTTCAACATTCAACCTTAAACTGTCAACAAAATGCTACTTATAGTCTCGTTTAAACCTAATTTTGTCTAATCTTTAAATTATACCAAAAATAAAATAAAATAATTTTGTCGATTTTTGATAAAGTAATTATAAGAGCCAACATAAATGAAGCCAATTCCCTAAACTGTCAACGGTTAACACACCACTGAAGTCAATAAATAGCAACTGAATCTATGAATAGCCCTTTTCTCAATCACCTCCATAGCCCAAAGCGCCCGGTTATCGTATTTGATGGGGCAACTGGAACCTCTCTCCAAACCCAAAACCTCACTGCTGAAGACTTTGGTGGACCTGAGTACGAGGGATGTAATGAGTACCTAGTCCATACTAAACCA
>NZ_JAAHHU010001294.1:0-1450 GCF_010672095.1 Moorena sp. SIO3I6
CCTCTCGATTCATTTTGTAGGGTACGTAGAGCTCTTTTGAAAAGACTGATTGAGGACATAACTACACTGAGTATGGTAAGTACAAAAGCTGGATAGACATTGCTGGTCGAACTCCAGCACTTGACAAAGAGGCGATGCATGTAGTGAGGAACGGCTAAGGCTCCGGAAGTGCCTGTCAGATTGGTACTTTCTTTGCCTAATCAAACCTTCGTGTACAAAGCGCGTGATTCACATAGCCGCTCACCCTTCAGGTATAGCGGTTTCCATTGATATTACTGATCAAGGTGCGCGCCTCCTAGGGCGAATAAATCGCCCTTGGGTCGCACCTCAATGGTGAATTCACTATGAAGCTGGTACTGATCACGACAGTTTCAGATAATTAGGCTAAGGTGTGATTAATACAATATCCGGTACCTAGACGTTATGATCAGAATTTACCCGTGGATATGCTGAAAGTGGTGAGATCGGTTGAGTTGCCATTTAGGGTATGAGAGTAGTCGCTTAACCCAAAAAAATAAGGGGTGAAACAGAATAATCCCAAGTAGTCAGCTATGCCAAACTTCTGTTGTGATTCTCGTATTTGGTGTAGCTGGTCAGAGCTCTTGACTTAATGCTGTGCGCTAGCCTAGGTACTAGGGCTGATAGCACTAACACCATTAACCTAATCTAGTGATTAGACTGGAAAGGGATTAACTGTAGTGAGCCAGATGGAAAAGCGAATTTTGGGAATTGACCCAGGACTAGCTACTTTAGGTTTTGGCGCAATTAGTTGCCAAACAACCCAAATTAGTAAGTTAGGAAAAACAGAAGGCTCCTTAGGAGTGCCAAAGCGTTCTAGCCAGTCACCAATACAGGCAACCCCTGAACCATTGCAGTTGATAGATTTTGGTATCATCCAAACCCCTGCCAAGACTGATTACGGCTCACGACTGTGTACGATTTACGAGGATTTACACACCCTGCTTGAACACTGCCAACCGGATCTGGTAGCGATTGAAAAACTTTTTTTCTACCGTATGAGTACTACGATCTCCGTAGCTCAGGCACGGGGTGTTGTGGTATTAGTAACAGCACAACATGGAGTTCCAATGGTAGAGTTTACACCGGGTCAGATTAAGCAGGCAATGACCGGATATGGTAATGCCGATAAATATGACGTTCAGCAGGCTGTTATGCGGGAGTTAAATTTAGACACCATCCCCAAACCAGATGATTTAGCAGATGCCTTGGCAGTCGCATTGACCGCCTGGTTTCATATGTCTTGAACACTTTACTATATCTGTGAACTCTATTTGTGAACTCTATTTGTGAACTCTATTTGTGAACTCTATCTGTAAATTATATCTGTAAATTATATCTGTAAATTATATCTGTAAATTATATCTGTAAATTATATAGCAATACTAAATCAGTTTTAAAATTGGCAAACTATTTAATACTTTCTGGGCAA
>NZ_JAAHHU010001295.1:0-1450 GCF_010672095.1 Moorena sp. SIO3I6
CTTACCTCTGGGCGCGGGATAAAGTAACGTGGTGGGGATGGGGCATGGAAGGGAACCCCTGGCTTAGGGCGAAAGGATTGGCAGGTTTTGGCAGGAGTAGCAGTTGCTTGTTCTTGCCGTTTGGATTTTTCTCGACGTTTAGTTTCCCACTCTTGCTCAAATTTTTTTAGGTTTGTGTCTAGGTGTTGGGCGTAGAGTGTCAGGGTGAAATGCCTTTCTTCCGTTCCTTTCTTCTTGACACGGTTGTCTTTTAAAATTCCTAATAAGTGTTCCATCCGCTGCAAGGCTTCCACCACTTGATCCTTGCTGAGACTATCTGGATAGTTATCCTTCTCGGTCAGTTCGATTAAAAATTTGGTCTTCTTAGTTTTGATTACTAGTTCTGGACGAGCTGAGTTTTTCTTGTTCCAAGAGAAGTTAATCTCTATATTCCCGTCATGGGCGATTTCGTATTTAGCAAAGGAAACTAATGCTTCAAATAAACGCAGTGCTCTGGCTTTAACTTCAGGACCGTAACTAGCTCTTGGCATACTATTCAGGGATGGGCAAGAAAAAAAAGTTGAGGGTACCCTCAATTGAAGAAGCTACCCTCAACTAGTCTAGCATTGATATACGGTGGTTGTAGGTACCCTAAACCTCGCTGTTGCTTTTGGAGACTACCCTCAGGTCAGGATGGTTTCAGTTACTAGAGGAAAAGATTCCTATGACTGACATCAAACAGCAAGTCGTTGATAACCAAGTAGTTGAGACCGTAGCATTAGTCGAACAACCACAGCCCCTAATCGAAGATCTTGCTTTCTTTCTCAAGAATGGGGATAGTCCAACGGCAATTATTGTGGCAACAGCAGTGTTACTGTTAGCCCTGACTAGATTGCTGCAAGAGGTGCTTCCCTACTGGATGAAGAAAAAATAGGTTGTGTGGGTGATCTCCCCTAACCCCCCTTAATAAGGGGGGAATTGGAAGAAATACCTTAATAAGGGGGGAATTTGAAACTAACCAGGGAAAAGGGTTTCAGTCACTGTTCCCGATTCCCGATTCCCGATTCCCGATTCCCGATTCCCTAGGGTAATGCGATCGCATCCGTTTCCACACAGCCCCCCGCCCAGCCTCAACAAACCTAAACCCTAGATTTAACAATGATTTCAATCCCGATTCCCGATTCCCGATTCCCGATTCCCGATTCCCGATTCCCGATTCCCGATTCCCTGTTCCCTTCTAGGAAATACCACGCTCTGATAGACTTAAGAACTGTAAACAAATAATTAAGAAAATAAGCTCATCTAGCTTTTGGGAGAACGGGCGCTTTGGAAAATACACTAGGTTTAGAAATTATAGAAGTCGTAGAGAAAGCTGCGATCGCATCCGCCAAATGGATGGGTAAAGGGGAGAAAAACACTGCTGACCAAGTGGCTGTAGAAGCCATGCGGGAGCGGATGAACAAGATCTATA
>NZ_JAAHHU010001296.1:0-1450 GCF_010672095.1 Moorena sp. SIO3I6
TCTTTCCCCTGTACAGATTGAAAGCCTAAACTTACCTATTGAACAATTTCGTCCAATATTACCAAGCCCGCGATACTTAGAGACTACTGAAGTAAAAGCGGATAAGGATGGCAACCCGGAAATTACAAACCCGCTATTTGTGCTTGATTGTAAATTGCCCCTTGATGAAATAAAGCGCGTCTATCCTGACTTGTATTCTTACCTTAAAGCAGGGATTAAGGCTGGTGTTTCCAACCGCTATTTATGCAAAAGCCGGAAAATTTGGTATTCCCAATAAAGACGACATGAAAGCAGATTCTATTGCACCTATATTGGACGTTCAGATAAACAAGGGAAAAAGCCGTTTAGATTTATTCTAAACCAATCAAAAGCAATTGTTACCAACTCATATCTTCTTCTCTACCCCAAGCCAGAGTTGGAAAACGCCATAAACCAAAATCATAACTTGGACAAATTGCTGATAGAAGCGCTTAACCAGATTACTGGGAAAGCTATGGTTGATGAAGGGAGAGTGTATGGTGGAGCGATGTATAAATTAGAACCGAAGGAACTGGCTAATGTGCCAGCATTTGAGCTGCAGGGGTTGCTATCAAAAGGATCTAAGTAAGGGTTGCATCTCAAAGTTTTAAATCTATAATTCAGGGAACAAGAGTTGTGTTTTATGCTTCCATCGGAGTATTTTTGCAAAAGTTAGATGCAGCCTCTCACCCCTTAATGGTCAAAATTTATAAAAACTTTAAGTTAAATCCTGATAATGTGAAGGAAGTGTGTTGACATTACAGCAAGTCATCATTTATGATTAGCATAAGATCCAATCAGACTTGACACAATAGTATTTCCACGGATAAGCTATAAATATAGCTATCCATAAACGCTTTGCATTTCAGATTTTTTAGAGTCTGATTGGATCTAACAATCGACTCATTCTTCTGATTCCCAGCGCTTGGTAATGCTCCAAATCTGGAAATGGTCGATGTAAGAGGTACTATTAAAAAGCCAGTAAGTCATACCATTGACTCCTATACCTTTCTGGAAGGCCACGCCAACACAGCCCTAGGTGATAAGACCACCATTCCGGTTTATGATTATTATGAACTATTCTCAGGTGGGTCTCAAATCTCAGGTGCATCTCAAAGTTGTAAATCTATAACTTAGGGAAGTGGAGGAGTGTTTTAGCCTTCAATTATCCTAGTTATTGGTACCTATACCACAGTGTATCTGTGTGACTTACTGTGCTTTGCCTCGTTGCCATGTAGGTGGAGTAGTGCCAGATTTTCATCTTGATTACTTCCACTTGATTTGTGCATAGCAATTATAATTGTGAAATCGGTTTCTAAGAAATCGGTTTCTAAATAGAAAGACTCAGCCAGAATCAGTTTCGCAGGCCGTTTCTGGCTGGTGTCCTTCTAACAACGAATACAAACTACCACGGCTCTATGATAGCCGTGGT
>NZ_JAAHHU010001297.1:0-1449 GCF_010672095.1 Moorena sp. SIO3I6
TGCTGTACTCACATTGACTTAGACATTTATCCACCCCCAGACTTAGCTATAGAATCTGATGTTACTTCAAAAACAACTCTTGAGGTTTATGCAGCTATTGGTGTTCCTGAAGTATGGATTTATAGCAAACAACAACTTAAAATTTACATCATCAAAGATGGAAATTATCAAGAAACGTCGCTCAGTCCAACCTTTCCCAATTTATCCTTAACTACACAGATTCCTCAACTCGTAGAACAGGCAATTAATCAAGGAACAAGCCGAATGTTACGGGAATTAAAAAGTCAATTTTTTCAATCCAAATAACTCTTACTTCTTGCTAAGCAATTCCATCACATACCTCCCCAGCTGCCATCCTTTATATCCGTATATCCGTTACCCACTATTGCCAATCATCCCTCACTCACACAAGTCCCCACTAAACAAGCTCGATCCAAATTAACACCACTCAAAGAAGCTCCATCCATCTCAGCACAAAGCAAATTCGCCCCACTGAGATTACTACCAGATAGATTAGCTCCACGGAGATCGGCCTCTTCCAGATTTGCTTCACTTAAGGTTGCCCCTTGTAAATCCGCCTGAGACAAATCTGCTCCCTTCAAATTCGCACTATTAAGATTAGCTCCTCGCAAATCTGCCCCTCGCAAATCCACTCCTTGCAAATTCACCCCCATCAAATTGGCACCACTTAAAAAAGCACCGGTAAAGCAAGCCTGACTCAACTTAGCCCCCATCAAATTAGCGCCTCGGAGATTACCACCCCGCAAATCCGCACTACTCAAATCCGCCTGCATTAAGTTAGCACCAAGCAAATTCGCCCGTAAGTCAGCAGATTCCAGTTTGGCACCAATTAAGTTAGCACCATCGAGACGAGCACCATTCAAATTAGAGCCAGAAAAATTCACCCCCACAAGTGTTGCACCAGCAAGATTAATTTTTTCCAATTGGCTACCGGAAAGATCCTCATCTTCCAAATCTGCTCCTGGCAGTTGCTTTACTTTCCCCGCCCGAATTGCTTCAATCTCCATCAACCAGATAACCTTGAACTGTTCATCCTTCAACCTACCCTACACCAGACCCCTGGGCAAGAACAACCTTGGCCAAAAGGCCACGCGCTTCGCAGCAAAGCGGGACTTCGTCCATCGCGTTCAACCTTCAACCTTCAACCTTGATAACCTTCAACCTTGATAACCTTCAACCTTGATAACCTTCAACCTTGATAACCTTCAACCTTGATAACCTTCAACCTTGATAACCTTCAACCTTGATAACCTTCAACCTTCAACCGTTACTCTTTCCTCAGATAAGGAATCAAGCAACCATTTTAATTTAATACATTCATCCTGTTTATGGGGTGGTGTTGTTTTTCTGTGTTTAAAAACTTAATCAGAACGGCAACCCATGACTGACAATTTAAAAGCGAATGAATTTTGTCAATACGTCTACGGA
>NZ_JAAHHU010001298.1:0-1447 GCF_010672095.1 Moorena sp. SIO3I6
TTTTTCGATTGGTACAATCGCCAGGGAGTTAAGAAATATAATCAGGGGCAATTGGCTGGTGCTGAAGGGGACTATCTTCAGGCTTTGGCTCTCGATCCAGATAATGCCAAGGCTCACTATAATTTAGGGTCCCTCTACGAAGACCTGCAAGAGTTGGATAAAGCCAAGAGTCAATATCAATTTGCTGTTAAGGGGAATTTGATTAAGGCCAAGAACAATTTGGCTCGCTTGTGGATATTGCAGAATAAACCAGAATTGGCTACGCCTCTGCTGTGGAAGAGTTTACAGGAGATTCCAGAGGAGCAGGTGAGAATCAGATACAACTTGATGAAAAATTTCGGTTGGGCATTGTTACAACAGCAGGAACTAGAGCGAGCGGAGAGCTTTCTAAGGGGAGCGATCGCTTTAGCCACTACACCAGAGGGAATGGAGCAAATCACAACTCGCGCTTCAGCCCACTGTTTGTTGGCTCAGGTCTATGAACAGCAAACCCGCAATGGCGAAGCCCTTGAACAATGGCAAAAGTGTTCTCAGCTAGGTTCAATTGTTAATCCTGATCAAGCAAAATGGTTAGTTTTAGCTTACAAAGCGTTAAAGAAGGCAGGTAAACTCTAATGCAATGGAAAAAATGGAAACTCTTGATTGGCTTGGTCTTGGGGCTGAGCTTGGTAGTCAGCTTAGCTAGACCAGCTCGTCCGATTGGAAATGGTTTAAATCTAGTTGTGGCCCTTCGTCCTCAAGGTCAGGTGAAACTTAAGCGTTCCAGTTGGCAGGATTATCAGCCAGCGTTTATTGGTGCGTCACTGGGGGCTAAGGATCACCTCTTACTGGGCAGCAATACCTTTGCTAAAGTACTGTGCCAGAACTTAACAGAGTGGGAACCGGAAGATGGCAGAGACTATATCGTCTCTGAAGGCTGTCCTCCTACCTCAAAAGCAAAGCTATCTCCATCCGACCAGGATACAGTGCCTGAAAGAGCAGCCAATAATCCAGACATTCCTTATATTCTTAGACCTCGGAATAGTTCTGTGCTTAATCAGCAACCGCTGTTGCGCTGGCATCAGGTTAAGGGCGTGAGCAATTACCTGGTGAGGGTGATAGGTCCAGGGGTGGAGTGGAACCAGCAAACTAGTGCAACGGAGATAGTTTACTCAGGAAAGCAATTGCTAAAACCAGGGGCTCGTTATTGGTTGATTGTCAAGACTGACCAAGGCAAAAGTTCTAAGGACGAGGGAGTGTTCGGCTTTACCATCCTCGATCAGGAAAAAGCCCAAGAGGTATCGGCAGCAGCAGAGGAAATTAAGCAAAAGCAGTTGAGTAAGCCAGCAGAAGGACTCGCTTTGGCTCATTTGTACCGCAGCAATGACTTAAATCCTGAAGCCATTGACCTGCTGGAAACCGCTTTGGCTGATGGACCTGAGTCGATCCGGGTTTATCAACTTCTGGG
>NZ_JAAHHU010001299.1:0-1446 GCF_010672095.1 Moorena sp. SIO3I6
TCCTTTATGATCTTCTACAGTTGGGAACTGACTCTGGCTTCGATTGGTGCCTTTGTGATTGTTACTATCGTCAACCTGCTTTTCCTCCCTGCCTTGCGCGCCAAAACCCGTAACCAAATCGTCTTAGGCACAGAAAACCAAGGCTTTCTGGTAGAAACGTTTCGGGGGGTGCAGGTGCTCAAAACCACCCCAGCTACCCCTCAAGCTTGGGGAGAGTATCAAAGCAATTACGGTCGCCTGGCCAACCTGGGCTGGGGTATGATGAAGCTGGGGCTTTACAGCAGTACAATCACCAGCATTCTTTCCACATTTACTTCCATCGCTGTACTCTGGTTGGGCAGTTACCTGGTGATCAATCAGACATTATCCATCGGTCAGTTGCTGGCCTACAATGGCATGAGTAGCAACTTTCTGGGCTTCTTGGGGGCAGTAATCGGGCTAGTGGATGAATTTATTACTGCCCAGGTAGTTATCCAACGCCTGACGGAAGTGATCGATGCCACCCCAGAAGATGAGAATGACTTCAAAAAGCCCTGGGCTGAAATTCCCGGCAATGCAGACATTACCTGCAGTAAGCTCAACTTTCACCACGCCGGTAGAGTTGACCTCCTCCAAGATTTCTCCCTCACTATCCCTGGCGGTAAAGTCATTGCCCTGATTGGTAAATCTGGCTGTGGCAAGAGTACCCTGGCTAAAGTGATGGCTGGTTTGTATTCTCTCCAGTCTGGCAATATCCGCTATGGCCTCTACAACCAGCAAGACCTCTCCCTGGAATGCTTGCGGCAGCAGGTAATATTAGTACCACAAGAACCCCACTTCTGGAGTCGCTCCATCATTGACAATTTCCACTTTAGCTATCCCCAGGTCACTTTTGAGCAGATTGTCAAAGCTTGCGAGATAGCTGGGGCTGATTCTTTCATCAGCGAACTGCCCGACAAATATCAAACGGTTTTAGGGGAATTTGGTGCCAATCTCTCTGGGGGCCAAAGGCAACGATTGGCTATTGCTAGAGCTATAGTTACTGACCCACCAGTCCTAATTTTAGATGAATCCACTGGTGCCCTCGATCCAGTCAGCGAAGCTCAAGTGTTAGATCAATTACTATCCTCTCGCCAAGGCAAAACCACTATTATGATTAGTCATCGCCCGAAAGTGATTCAGCGAGCCAATTGGATTATCATGCTCGAAAAAGGAAAATTGCAAATCCAAGGCACTCCAGAAGAGTTACACTCTCTGGCTGGGGATCACTTAGACTTTCTCGATGATTTTGTTCCTTCAACTAAGAATTTAGTCATGTATGCTTCAGGCTCTGACTCTTCTGTTAATGGTACTTCTCTTAATGGTAATTATAGCAGTTCTCAATTCGGTGATATACCTCGTCCTGGGTTTTAGGGACCAGGAATCCCCCCTAATATCAAGTCTGGTTGAATACCCATAATTAAGGAG
>NZ_JAAHHU010000013.1:0-85985 GCF_010672095.1 Moorena sp. SIO3I6
AACTCCTCAGTTTGATAACTGATACAATTGTTTCAACTGTAACTCCCAAACCAACTACGAACAAAGGATCTTTTCCACATCTGCTCATCCTTTTGTAAACAAATATTAATTTCGCCAGCCGTATCAACTTTGGGGGACTTTAAGAGTTTTGTTCCCCCCAAAATTGGGGGGCTAGGGGGGCTCAATCATACCCAGAATCAGCAACACCGAAAATTGAATGGGTAACTAAGTAGTCAGGGGTCAGCTATCAGCTATCAGCCAAAGGCCAATGACTGACCGCTGACCGCTGACCGCTGACTGCTTTAGGTTTGTTATGATCACCTTTTGGACAAATGTTGTTGAAACGGAAACCAGATGAGTGACTTGGATTCAGGGAAGTATCGAGAGCTACTAGTAGAAGTCAAGCAGCGCATTCGCCAGGCCCAGTACCAATCCCTCAAAGCAGTAAACAAAGAATTAATTACTCTTTATTGGGATATTGGACGGTTAATTGTTACCCGTCAACAGGGAGAAACCTGGGGTAAATCAGTCGTAGAACAATTAGCAAAAGACTTACAAGCTGAGTTTCCAGGTATCAGTGGCTTTTCGGTTCGTAATATCTGGAATATGCGCAATTTATATCTCACATACTTTCAAAATGAAAAACTGCAACCATTGGTGGCAGAAATTGCTTGGAGTCATAATTTGGTTATTATTCAAAAGTGTAAAGATGACTTAGAGCGAGAGTTTTATAGTAAGCCGTCAGCCGTCAGCCGTCAGCCGTCAGCCGTCAGCCGTCAGCTTAAAATAAACCTCTAACGGGAGAATTGAATCTTGATAGATTAATGATAATTGAAAGTCTGAAAAAAAGTCCATTGCGCATTAGCTGATAGCTGATAGCTGATAGCTGACTCGCTTATAAATTAGCAACAAAGAGTATTTTATTGATTTGCTGTTATTTCATCGCCATCTCAAATGTTTGGTAGCCATCGATTTAAAAATCGGGGAGTTTTTGCCGGAATATATAGGCAAGATGCAGTTTTATTTGGCAGCGTTAGATGACAAAGTGAGGCTAGAAGAGGAGAATTCTGCCATAGGAATTATTCTTTGCAAGTCTAAGGATAAGACCATTGTGGAATATGCCTTGAAGGAGTCAAACAAACCGATTGGTTTTGCTACTTATCGAATAGTTTCAACGTTACCACAACAATTGCAGAATCAACTTCCTGCACCTGAACAAGTAGCTCTGTTATTGGAGGGTGTGGAGTAAGCTCATAAGGGTAGGTTTTTTACTTTGACCTCAGGTGTGGGGTGTAGGGGGTGGGGTGTGGGGTGTGGGGCATAAGAAAGCGATGCATCGCTTTGCGTCAATTCTTGTCCACTGTTCCCTGTTCCCTGTTCCCTGTTCCCTGTTCCCGACTTCTGCAAGAAGTCTAGTAAAAAGGTTCAATCCTCCAAAAATCCACTTTCTCTAAAGTAGCAGAGGTAAGTTTTAAATAAATCCTGATTAACCTCCGGTAACTGGATACCACTTTCCCTTAAACCATCAATCACATTGCGACAATCGTACTCAATTAAGTTTGTTATGTTCGACGGTGATTCCGGGAAGTTAGGTAAGTAAGGGTAGAGAGGATTTTCCATATCCTCTATCAACTTAGAACGCCAATGAGTATAGTCAATTTCTTGTAAGCTATAGCCCAGGGAGCGCACCCAGTCAAAAATCTCCCTCAGATGCACCGATTTGGGATTAATTAAATGGAATGCCTTCCCAAATAAACTCTTTTGTTGAGACAGACAAACAATAGCTCGGCTGACATAATCTACTGGGACAAGGTTTTCTGCTAAACCACTCCAGCTGGGAAAACATTTGAGTCGAATACATCCTTTCACCCGTCGCGAGAGTAAGTCATCGAAACTAGACACACCGGTTTGACTGTGACCACTAATCCTCGAAGGTCGATAGATAGTTATGGGCAAACCGCGCTTGGCAGCTTCCCAAACTAACTGCTCTGCTACCCACTTGGTCTGAACATAGCCTACTTTTGGTAAATCATAATAATTGGCAGTAGCTGACTCGAGAATGGGTTGATCAGTTTGGGATGTTGATAACACGCTGATGGTAGAAACGTAATGAACCGGTTTGAGCTTCCCTAGACTGGCCAGTCTCAACACGTCTTGGGTTCCCAAAACATTCGCATCTTTTAAAATAGGGTAAGACCACACATGATTAACATAGGCTCCAGCGTGATAAACAACATCAATTTCTTGGCATAAATTATTATACTCAGTTGCTGAGAGTCCAAAACGACTGCTTCCTAAATCTCCGATGATGGGAATAATTCGAGATGTAAAATTCTCACTCCATAATCCAGTTGCTTCTAACTTGCTCAATAGTCTTTCTTTGCCAGCATCACGATTATCAGCCCGAACCAAGCAATAGACAATAGCATCCGTTGTGGTCAATATTTCAGAAAGTAAATGAATTCCCAAGAAACCTGTGGCACCGGTTAGGAAAATTCGTTCCATTGGACTGACGATTGGCGCGATCGCAGTTAATGGCTGAATATCTGGATCTAAAGCAGCTTCTGCTTCTAAATCCCAAGTCTGGGATTGATAGTCTCCAGTCACTAAAGCTTGGTCGATTGCACTAGCCAAATCAGAAACAGAGGGATAATCAAACAATGCCCTTAGGGATAAATTAATCTCGAAGGCTTCACGAATCCGAAACATCAGTTGAGTGGCCAATAGGGAATGACCACCTAACTCAAAGAAACTATCATCAAGGCTAATGCTCTGAGGGTGCAGGGAGAGAATTTCGGCAAAAAGACTAGCGATCCGAATTTGACTCTCTGTCTTTGGTGCAACGAAGTCACTACTTTGGCTGAAGGCAGCAGAGGGGGCAGGTAATGCTTTGCGGTCTATTTTACCACTGGGAGACAGGGGTAATGACGTCAGGGGCACCACTACACTGGGAACCATGTAGTCTGGTAAGTGCTGTCTGGCATACTCTTTCAGGGCGCTGATGTCAAGATCATCATCCCCAACTACATAGGCTACCAGGCGCTTGTTTCCTGGGGTATCTTCCCGGCAGATAACGACGCATTCCTGCACGTGCTGGTAGTCACTGAGCACCGATTCAATTTCCCCGAGTTCGATACGGAAGCCTCGGATTTTGACTTGATGGTCAATGCGACCGAGGAATTCAATAGTGCCATCTGGTAAATACCGAGCTAAGTCCCCAGTTTTGTAGAGTCGAGCCGATGGATTATCAGTGACATACTCCCACACTGACTCTTTGAGTTCAGTGTGGGCTTCTTACCAACTCCACCCAACGGTATCGGCTTTCGCCGACGCTGCGCGAACGGATACTCGGTAAGCTTTATTAACGACACGGGATGCCCCTCCGCGCCGGAACAATACAATAAGTTGTATTTTTGATTAGTAGGTGGCTGACAAACCAGCATTTAAGGCCTTTGGCCACGCTTCGCGAACGGCTTTGTTTATCAGTAAATATATTATAGCAATTTTTTAATACCCTGTGCAAAATTCATCCCACACCTATGCTACGCATATTTGTGTGGGGCTTCTTTTGCCGGACAGCTAAATGGATGCTGAATAAATCGCTCTGCCGTTAGCTCAGGGCGATTAAAATAACCCCGAGCAAGCCCCACCCCGCCAATGTATAGCTCACCGGCAACCCCAATCGGAACTGGCTGGAAAGCTTGGTTTAGCAAATAGATTTGACAATTAGAGATGGGTTTTCCAATCGGGGGCAGGGCTGGCCATTGAGCAACGTCTTCTGGCAGGGTAAAGGCTGTCACCACATGACTCTCAGAAGGCCCATAGTGGTTATGGAGAGTACATCCTGGCAAACGCTCCATCAAATTGCGAATGGCATTAGAGATTTGTAATTGTTCTCCTGCGGTAATGATGTCTTGCAAGTGGATGGGCAGTGATGGTGATGTTTTCGCTACAGTTGCTAACTGTTGTAACCCAACAAAGGGTAAGAATAAACGAGCAATGTTTTCCTGGTTGAGTTTGGACAACAGTGCCATGGGGTCAGTGCGTATGTCCTCTGAGATTAAAACTAAGGTTCCTCCAGCACACAAGGTCGAGAAGATTTCCTGGAAGGAAACATCAAAGCTAATCGGGGCAAATTGGAGGGTGCGACCAGTGTTAGATGCTAAGGTCTGCTGAAGTTGCCAAGCAATCAGATTCAGTGACATACTCCCACACGCTCATCAGAGATTACAGTGTGGGCTTCTTGCCAACTCCACCCAACGGTATCGGCTTTCGCCGACGCTGCGCGAACGGATACTCGGCAAGCTTTATTGACGACACGGGATGCCCCTCCGCACCGGAACAATACAATAAGTTCTATTTTTTAGGAACGTAGGTGGCTGACAAACCAGCATTTAAGGCCTTTGGCCACGCTTCGCGAACGGCTTTGTTTATCAGTAGATATATTATAGCAATTTTATAATACCCTGTGCAAAATTCATCCCACACCTAATGCTACGCATTAGGTGTGGGATGAATTTTGCCGGACAGCTAAAGCTTGGTGGGGCATGGCAACCCCTTTCGGTTGCCCAGTTGAGCCAGAAGTATAGATAATATAAGCCAGGTGATCTGGTGTAGTCTGGCCATTGAGGTTGGTGGGTAGATGTTGGGCAATGGTTGGCCAATCCTTATCTAGACAAAGGGTATGCTCTGCCATTAGCTGCACCTGGGATATTAAACACTCTTGGGTGAGTAGAATGGAAACTTGAGCAGTTTTCATCATGTAGGCCAGCCGTTTCTGGGGATAGCCAGGGTCTAGGGGAACATAAGCTCCCCCGGCTTTGAGAATTGCTAGCAGCGCGATCACCATCTCCAAGGAGCGCTCCAGACAAATTCCCACCGGAACATCTCGGCCAACACCCAAAGAAAGCAAGTAATGGGCAAGTTGGTTAGCCTTTTGATTCAACTGGTGATAGGTCAGAGCTTGTTCGGCAAAACGTAATGCTACTGCATCTGGTGTCTTTTGGACTTGGGTTTCAAATAACTGGTGAACACAGGCATTACGAGGATAATCGGTTTGGGTTTGATTCCACTCCACTAATAATTGCTGTTGTTCAGCAGCACTCAAAATCGGCAATTGAGCAATGGTTTGTTCTGGAAATACAGTGATCCCCTCTACAAAAATTTGGAAATTTCTTGTCATCCGCTCAATCGTTGCGGAATCAAACAGGTTGGCATTGTATTCAAAAGCGCCAATCAGTTCTGTATCGCTTTGAGTCAGGGATAAGGTTAAATCAAAGGTAGCCCCAGCAGTGGGTTTATCTAAAGACTTAGCACTGACAGTCAGCCCCGACAACTCTAGGGTTTCCTTCGGGAGATTTTGCAAGGTAAACATCACCTGAAAGAGGGGACTAACCCCTGGCAGCCGTTCCGGTTTCAGTTGCTCTACCAGCAGGTCAAAGGGGATATCGCCATGAGCATAAGCATCTAAGGCCACTTGACGAACTTGGGAAAGCAACTCAATGAAGGTATGCTGTTGCTTCGGTCGAGTGCGTAAGACTAAGGTATTAACGAAGAAGCCAATCAAAGCCTCTGTTATGGCTGGGTTTCGGTTGGCGATGGGAGTCCCCACCACAATATCGTCTTGATGGCAATAGCGAGACAGAAAACCGGAAAAGGCCGCAAAAAGGGTAATGAATAGGGTTGTTCCCTTACCCTGGCTTAAGACATTGAGTTGATCAGTTAGGTCAGCATTGAGGCCAAATGGCACCCGGCCAGATTTGAAGGGTTGAGTTGTGCGGGGGCGATCCAGGGGGAGGTTAAGCACTGGGGGAGCATCCGCTAATTGCTCTTGCCAGTATTTAATTTGGCTATCTCTAAACTCCCCGGTGAATCGGCGGCGTTGCCAAGTCGCATAATCAACATACTGAATGGGCAGAGGGGGTAATGATGGCGATGTTTGAGTTAAACCAGCCGTATAAAGCCATGAGAGTTCTCTGAGCAAAACTTGTATTGACCAGTCATCACTAATGATGTGGTGCATGGTCAGTAGTAAAATTTGCTTTTCCTGTGAATTGCAAATTAGCGTAAATCGCAGCAGAGGGCCAACAGTTACATCGAAGGGGCGATTTTGTTCTTGGAAAATCACTTCCTCAATCCCATCCAACCCCTCAGTGGTCAAGTCTACCATAGATAGGGGTAACCGAATCTGGGATGAAATCCTTTGGTTTGGTATGCCCTCGCCAGCTGAAAAGGTGGTTCGTAGGATTTCGTGGCGGTCTATGAGGGTTGCGATCGCATTTTCTAAACTCGTTCTGTCTAATGACCCGGTAATCACAAACGCTCTCACCAAGTTATAGGCAGCACGATTGTCTTCCAGTTGAGCCAGAAACCAGAGACCTTGTTGGGTTAAGGATAGAGGAATTTCTGCCTCTCTTGCCGTGGGGGTGGGAACTAAGGGATAGTCACCAGTGCTACAAGTGCTAGTGTTTACGGATTCTAGGTATTCTGAGAGCAGGCTAATTGTTGGTGCTTCAAAAATCTGCTTCAATGGGATTTCAATGCCTAGTCTCTGGGAAATACGAGCCACAACTTGGCTGGCATGAAGGGAGTGTCCCCCTAATTCAAAGAAATTATGCTCAATGCCAATCGGCTCAATTTTTAGGACTTCAGACCAAATTTTGACTAAGGTTTCTTCTATTTCCGTACGGGGGGCAATAACGTTTAATTCTAATTGTGATGTTGATAGAATTGATTCCGGTTTTGGTAAAGCCCGTCGGTCAATTTTACCAGTTACAGTTAAAGGTAATGACTCTAGCCAAATAAAACAAGCGGGAACCATGTAACTGGGTAATTTGTCTCCCAACGCAGCTTTTAATTCGTTGGCTGTCGGTTTGTTTTGGGAATTTACCGGAGTCAGATAAGCCACTAGCTGTTGATCCCCAACTGCTCCCCCTGCTTCTGTCTGGGCGACTACAACCGCCTCTTGAACAGCGTCTAAGTTCAACAAACTGGCTTCCACTTCACTGGTTTCAACCCGATAACCTCGGATCTTGACCTGAAAATCTTTACGACCCAGGTGCAGCAAACAACCATCCGGTAATAACTTACCTAAATCACCGGTTTTGAAATATCGATGCTCCCCATCTGTGATAAACACTTGCTCGGTTCGCTCAGGCTGTTGCCAGTAGCCATTAGCCACTTGGCGAGAACGAACCACAATTTCACCAACCTCTCCCGGAGGCACCTCCTGCCCCGATTCATCCCAAAGGAAAACCTCGGTGCCCTCAACACCATAGCCCGCAGGCACGGTGGCACCAGTGAGCACGGTTTTTTTGGTAATGGGAAATTGTCGGACTGGACTAATCTCTGTACCTCCAAGATTCACCATTAAGGTGCATTGGTCGGAAAAGTTTTCCTGGAAAAGTTCCGCATCCTGTCGGTAAACCGTTTCACTGCCAATTTGGATCAGTCGTAACTTAGGAAAATTTCCAAGCCCATCTAATTTTGAAACAAAGTGACGAAACAATGTCGCCACCGCAAACATAATGGTGATTTCGTTATCTCGCAACCATCGGCCTAACTGATGTAACCCAATTTGCTTGACATCCAAGGGGAATAGGGCTGCTCCATTCAACAGGGCACAGTAAATATCTCGCACTGCACCACCAAAAGCGGCTGAGTACAACAGTGAAAAGCGATCGCAAAAGCTAATCTTACTGCTGTTAGTATAGTTCCGGCATAGATTCAGGACATACCGATGGTTTTGGATCACACCCTTGGGGCGTCCTGTAGAACCAGAAGTGTAAAGAATATAGGCTTTATCGTCAGGATGATACTGAATTTCTAAGTTCTCGTCTGAAATCCCTGGTTCTAGGCTGTCAATCCTTAAAATATCTTGGCTCAAAACATCTTGGCTCAAAATCCTCTGCTCAAACCCTGAAGCATCGAGATGGTAGCGATCGCTTAAAATTAACCTAGCCTTTGAGTCCTTAAGAATCAGGCTAAGGCGAGACTCTGGCAACGATATATCTATCGGAACATAAAATTTCCCAGCCTTGAGTACCCCCAACATCCCTGCAATCATGCTTGGTCCGGTCTCAAATAACAGAGCAACCGGTTCAGACCCAGCCCCAAGCTTGGTTAAGATTGCTCGTGCAATCCGGTTAGCCCATTGGTTTAAGGCGTTGTAGGTTAGCTCTTGTCCAGGAAAACCGATGGCAAGACGATTCCCATGACGTGAAACCTGTTGTTCAAATTGCTCTACAATTGACCGTTCAACATTTTCTAAGGGGAAAGGCTTAAAGGTCTGGTTGGGACTATCGTTGTCGTTCAGGGTCAGGGGTTTTACAGAGGGATTCATCGTTTGAGCTTTGGTGTTTGAGCTTTGGTGTTTGAGCTTTGGTGGTTTGGGCTGACATCAATGGGATATAGCAGTAGGTACTAAGGTTAGGACAACTCTTACTTCTAAAACCTTTTTAGAGTCAACTTCTGCCTTCTGCCCTCAGCATAGCTGCCTTGCGCGTAGCGCTATAAAACCTGTCTCGTCACAGGTTCAGTTCCATGGCTGCCATCGGCTGAAGGGTTTCAGCGGCATGGTTCAAAGCCAGTTGAACCGGATTAATCACCTCGATCGCCGACAAAAACTGCCCGACAGCACCGGTACTTCTTCCTTGCAGCAACTCCAGCAAACAGGGAATTTCACTACAGCCTGCGATGATACAGTCCAGGTCAGGTTGGGTTTTGAGCAGCTCAACAAAGAAGCGTTCCCCTAAGAAGCAGGTGATATCCTGATTAGAGGCTTTTACCCCCTGATAAATGCAGTCCATCAGGGTTAACTGCAAAGCATCGTTTGGTTCGATCAGGTCAATTCCATTGGCTTGAAGGGGATGGGCGTAGACCTTTCCCCATCGCGTGGCACTGGTGCATAGGAGTAACGGTCGCTGCCAATGCCCATCTCTGAGATGCTTCACCACAGATTCAATTAATGAAATCCACTGGAGTTTAATCGCCATTTGGGGATGATTGTTCAAGAGCCGTTGCCAGGCAAAAGGAAGGAAGTAATGGGCAGCATTACACAGGACAATCACTTGGATCGGAGTATGGCGTGTATAACATTGTGCAACTCCCACTCGAATTGCCATCTCTAGCATCGCCACTAACTCCTCTTCGGCCAAGGTTTTCCTCAAGGTTTTGCTGCCAGCTTGCCTTTTCTCGGTCATAACTGTTGTTCGATTCGGCACTGCACAGGCCTGTAACAACACAATTTCCCGAGTGTTTTGAAACATCTCACAGGCTTGCTCAAATCCCTCCACCCCTGGGATAGGACCCATCCCACCAATTAAGAGTAAGGGGGGAGCTTTGGTGTGCTGAGGCCGGAGTACCATCACCTCTGTGGGATAGTCTTGATCCGCAATCACTTCTCCCAAGTCATAGTGGAGCCTGGCGATGTCAGCTAATTTTCGCCGATAGCCTGGGAGCGCCGTAATCGCCTGTTGAGCTGTTTGAAAAACGTACTGATGCTCTGGGTTAAGACGCGCAGATAAGGGGTTCGTTGGCATGAATTTCTTGACTCATACTGTTAGTTAATTCTACCATTAAACTACCTAAACGAGTCAAATATTCCACAAATAAGTTCCGATCCTGTTCGTAATCAATGGATGTGTTTGTCCCTTGACAATAGGCATTCAAGGCTTTGACCACTACCAAAAAGTGATCCACTTCCGTCTCATCAGCCACATGGGCGTGGATATAGGTCAGGGCTTGCTCTTTTTCTGGAGCCGAGAAGGAGTAATGACGATCAATGAGATCACTAAAAGCTTTTAGGGCGATGGTATACTCACCGTGGTTATAGATCTCAGAAAACATATTGGTGAACAATCCCTTGGGGATATCATTCACTACCATGTTCTGATAAATCCATTGTTTAAACTCTCTGGCTTTCGGTAAGCAATACTGCTCTAATTGCCAGGAATCGTTATCCAAAAACACCCCAGCCGGTGATACAGCTCAGCATGGGTTTGACATCCATAGTCTAAACCGAGGTCTTCATAACTGGTCTCAGCGTTGAAGGCTCCCGCCATGAATAACTGTTCCCTGACTGAATAGGGATTTGCCAAAGCCAGCCGTTGTAAGCGACAAGATAGACCATAGATCGCCAACATCTTGAGGTGAGTCGCCTTCCAGGAGTTAAAGAAATGAGCCAGAAATGACTTAGACCAACGATGGGTAGGAACCAGTGCAAAGAAATTATCAATCTTGCTTACTGCCTCCGTTGCTTCCGAGAAACCTTGAGTCAATTACTGCCTCAACTGGGCGTCATCCACCATATTGATTAGAGGATTTACCGTCTCTAACAAGGAAATAGTCATACCAAAAATTGCTACCCACAATTGCCTGTTATTTATAATACCTCATCCGGCTCGCGTGTCAACATTTAATTTTATTTTTAAAGTGATTTTAATGTGAATTTAAGAAACCAGATTTTGCAATTCAAGTTGTAGTATTTTTTTAAAAAATGTAGTATGTTGCGATAAATTATTTGGGCAGGATTAGGGCTGGTGGGACGGTTAGGCTTTCCTTCTGAGGCTGTAGTCTGGAATCTACCGGATTCTGTATTAATCGCGCACATTGATCCCAACCCATAAGGGTTATAATTCCCTCAAATGTTAGACAATGCAGCCTTACGGTTTGGTTCCCTTGACTCTCCTAATCCTAGAAATGAGGTCACATCAACCGTTCATAGTTCCAGTCGTTCTCTAAGTCCGTGTTCTCTAGGTTTCCTGATCTTCTTAGTTAACTACCTTAACTAGCAGAACACAGCTTATTCATAGCATAGCTGATTTACCTAAAACTTGACATTATTCAATTATTTCCACCGCTTATATCATAAAATGCCAATTTTTTTTTAACTTGTTATCAAATTTTATATAAGTAATACTTAATCAACTTAATTAATGTATAAGGCTTTATTATAAATATAGTTATTATAGTTATAGCGGTTTTAATAGTAATGAGTTATTAAGAATTTTTTCCCATTGTTCCTCTAGGAAATAGGTCAGCAGTCAGCAGTCAGCAGTCAGCTTGAAATAAATGTCAGCTTAATGAGCGATCGCAAACTGCTGCAGCAATACGGACTCCTGCAATTGCCCAATTGGACAGCATATCTCCAAAAAACTCAGTACGTGCAGGAGTTAAGTGCCAACGCCTCTTCTCAATCCAAGCTTTTGATTCAGCCAGCCTATTCTCAGTATTTAGATCAGATCACCGATGATGGCTGGCTAGCTGTTGGTGATGCAGCTTGTACCCTAGATCCCCTATCGTCGGCTGGTATTCACAAGGCGTTGCAATCGGCAATTAAAGCAGCTGATGCGATCGCAAATTATGTTAAAGGTAAATCTCAAGCTTTGATCACCTACGAATCTCAAGCACTTCACCAGTTTGAACTGTATTTATAAGACCGGCGCAAATACTATTCTTATTCAAGGACAGATTGGGTTTGAACTACTTGTGTCAGGCAGTCAGGACTGTATCTTGGAGCTGGCTAGGTGGTCAGCAATCACCTTGTGATAGATCTTGATCATGTGATCTACCTTAACTTCCCAATCAAAATGTTGCATAACTTTCTTTTGGCCCATTCTTCCCATATCAAGGCGTTTTTGGGGTGAGTGGGCCAGGGTCAGCATTGCATTGGCAAGACTATCAATAAACTCCTCTCGAGAGGAGGGTTCTACAAGAATTCCACAAGAAGTATCGAGATAATCTGCTGGGCCTCCCCAATTACTGGCAATCACTGGAAGTCCCTTTGCCATTGCCTCAAGCACCACTGCCCCACCACACTCTAAAAGACTCGGTAAAACAAACACATCAGACTGCTGTAATTGCTCTGAACACTTTTCCTGAGAAAGCCAACCAGCAAAAAATACTTTACCAGTATTGTGGATAGTTGTGGATAAAATATTGAGTTCTTGTGCTTGTTTCTCTAATTTATCCCGCTCTGTACCATCACCAATAATAGTTAAGCTAATCGGAAAGTTTAGGGATGCTTTTTTAAATGAAAGCAGCAATAAATCAACGCTTTTCCAGTCCACAAGCCTACCGATAAAAACATCTTATGTTTTTATCGGTAGGCTTGTGGACGCAGATTTCAGAGGTTTAAATATAGATAAATTTACACCGTTTTCTACTATTTCAATGACTTGTTTACAGGCGACTTGAGGTAGTGCTTTTCGGGTTCGCTCATTTGCCACTATTAGTAATGCTGCCTGTTTCTTTCCAGGTATCAATTGGTTCATAATATTCGAAAACTTCCGTCCCAAAAATATGGTAAAGTTGACAGTTTTATTTGGGAGTTTCTGAAAACCTGGAGGATAGTCCATACCACCATTCATAGGACCAATAATTATCGGTACACCCATTCCAAACAGCATAGATGGTTCTTTGGGGGATACTGGAATCGGTTGATGAATTATATTGATCTGCTCCTGCTTAACAATACGGCGAATGATTTGTCGCTGGGTCAGCTGGGTCAAAAGACGCATAACCAGCCCTAGCGTAAAGTAGGATAAACGGGTAGGCAGTAGACGACCTAACTGCCACAACATACGATGCCAAATGGTGTCAGGAACATAAGCAATATGTTGATCTTGGGGAAATAATGCCTCTAATTCTGCACGAGTGCGTTCGTGTACGACTAACCAGGTAGGAATTCCTCGTTGGCGCAAAATTCGATAGTAATGTAATGGAAGAGCTGCTTCACCACCAAACTTTGCAGATGCATGTTCCGCTGCAATCAATACTCGAAGGTTCATCTTATATACCCTATGTTCTGTGATCTGTTTATGCACTAGCACCCGGGATTGACCTTTGGTCACGCTACGCGATGCGACCTAGGAGCCGCTAAAAGCGATCGACTACGCTTACTTTGTCACTCTAATTACCTATACAGGGTAAATCTATATTGTCAATAAACTACTAATATTTCTTAATAAACCCGGCCTTATTGTGCTTGTTGACAATGGATTTTCCACATATAGTGTTTATTTAATTACAAAAAAACTAAGCTGTTGCAGATTTAAATTGGATATTATTCAGTTATCAAAAAAAACCGTCAAACCCTCTCCCGTGCTCCCATTCCCCCCTTACTAAGCAGGGCGGTTTTTTGCGTCCTGCTAAAATTTAATTGGTGGGGAAGTGGGCAGATAGGGAGATCGGGAGATAGCGGTGCGCGTGAACGCGCACCGTGGGGAATTTTTATTAATAAAAAGTATTGCATAACCTGAAAAAAACCCTCTCCCCATTACCTATTACCTATTACCTATTACCTATTACCTATTACCTATTACCTATCTCCAAAGTAAAAAACCTACCCCTGTGAGCTACTCCCTACTCCCTACTCCCTACTCCCTACTCCCTTTTCCCTTTCCTAAAACCACCTTTAATACCACGGTTTGGATCGCGAAGTTGGATATTATCTTCTAGTTCAAATGCACAAGGTAGTTTGGCAGACCAGCATAGCTCATAGTCTTCTGGAGAGATATCTTGTGGAGAAAAATAATTAATACCATTGACTTGTTTTTTTACTAAATCTGACGTCATCAGATGGGGAGTTATAATCAGTCTAAAGGTCGCCATTTTGCCTTGATTTTTGCCTTGAAGTAGCTGAGCAAAATAACCAGACTGTTAATGATGCCTAGATTCGATAGGGTGTTAAAGATTGAGAGGGGATAGTCGTAGAATTTACCCTGGTAATAAATGCGTGACATGCGGGGAACTTTGATAAAGTCTTGCCCTAAAACCTCTTGCCAACGTTGATGCGCTGCTTCTACTTTGGTATAGAAGCGATGACCACCAATATCGAAGCGATAGCCTTTGTAGACTTCGGTGCGAGCAATACCACCGACTTTATTGGATTTTTCTAGAACGATAGGTTTAATGCCTTGTTTAACCAGGTCATAGGCAGCAGTAAGACCAGCCGGTCCTGCGCCTGTAATCACTACGGGATAATGTTCCATTGATTAAAAATAGTGCGTCAGTGGTGAGTGTTGAGTGCTTAGTAGGAGAATATCGATTTTTATTCCATAGCGATCGCAATTCTAGGTTAACCCTAAAATTAAACCTTATATTTAACGTTATTTTAGATTAATGATTCAGCAATATATCAGGCTTCAATAATGATTTAAGCCTGATATATTAGGCAAGTCGATCAGAGTTTTTATGTACTTTTTAAACCAATAACGAACTATACCAATGGCAAACGCAAGTCCGCTGTAAAAGTAATACAGCCAGTGCCATGGAACGGTTCGTATAGTGAATAGTAGACCACGCTTTTGATAAAAGAATTGGTAGACAGGTCTGTTGAGTACTAGCAGGGCGAGACTAAACACACAGGTAGCCATAGCAATCAGAGTACTAGACCACCAATAAGCTGTAACTAAAACACCTAGTAGAGCATAGACCAACACCACACTAATACGACTAGACAGTTTTAGGTTCAAGTCACTGATAAACTCACGACAGTTTTCCGGACTTGCGTCGTGAACCTTGAGAATTACGGCAGTCCAGGGCAAGGCGCGGTAGAAAAAGTCAGCTCTAAGCAGAGAAATTATGCCCCAGCGCTTGAGATGTTTCACCCGTAGAGTCTTACACAGCTTAATCCTGTAACCTTTTTCCTTGAGTCGATAGCCTAACTCAATATCTTCAATACAGGGTTGACGATAATTTTCCTCAAAGCCACCCATGGCAATAAAGATGTCACGACGGATTGCGCCACAGGCACCCCAGAAGGTCGATGCTTGTTCAGATGCGGTTTGGTGAGTGTAGTGGTGGAGTAAATTTTTGTACTGGGAAAGGAAATTAGCAGCACCGGGAGCATCGTCATAGGAACCAATTAAAGCGGTTAAATTAGGTTCATTGTTAAAGATTTTCAGCACTTGAGCAATAGTATCCCGATAGATTGCTACATCAGCATCTATAAAGAACAGGATATCGCTCTGTGCTACTTTCGCTCCCAGGTTTCGGGCTTTAGCCGGACCCCCTGCTGTGGGCAATCGAATTACCGTGGCTCCAAAGTCTTGGGCTAGACGCCATGAGCCATCAGTATCGCCGTCAGCTACTACAATCACTTGATCGGGAGGGGATGCAGCTTGAGATAGTCTGGCAAGACATTGGTGAAAGTCTTCCCCTCCGTTGTATACGGGGATAATGACGGAGATAGTTAGTCTAGCAGAGTCAACCATTCTTTAGAAAATTTACCTTCAATTACTGATTGATATTTTGAGATTAAATCGTTACTCTGCATCTCAATAATACCCTCCAATAGTTTAACATTAGTTTAGTTAAAATTATCAGTTGATAATAAATTAAACTAACTCGTTGATTGGCTTTAACAAAACTACCGAATAATCCCTAGTAGGGATTTTTTTTTCAAAAAGTCCTGAATTGACTGAGTAACTCTGTACTTGTAATAGAGGTTGTGTCTACAGGTTGAGCAGTCAGCAATCCGGTATCAGCAGTCAGCGGATAGTCAGCCCATTTGATATAGCTAAACGCTGATAGCTAAATTAAAAACTCAGTTTATCTCTGTGAAAAGTATAGATATAAAATTTAAATCACCAAATGTCGGTTGTTAAAACAGTTGATAGCTTACCACTGGTTTCAGTGATTATCCCTGCCTATAATACAGAGCAGTTTATTGAAATCACATTACAGTTTGTTCTTTCTCAGACCTATAAAAACCTGGAAGTGATAGTGGTAGATGACGGTTCTCAAGACCGCACAGCTGAGAGGTTGTCTGAGAAGTCCCATTTGCTACATCCAAGCCCCCTAAATCCCCCAATTTTGGGGGACTTTTAGAAGCAAATGGACTCTTCCCCCAAAGTTGGGGGGCTAGGGGGGCAAAATTCAGTATCAAAAAACTTTTCAGATATCCTCTGAGATTGTTCAATCTATTGCTGAGGACGATCAGCGTGTTATTTTACTACAACAACCAAATTTAGGGGTGGCTGCTGCTCGTAATTTAGGGATTAAAAACGCGAAGGGAGATTATATTGCTCCCCTGGATGCTGATGATATTTGGTATCCGCAAAATTTAGAAAAGCAAGTTAAACGCTTTTTGGCAACAAAGCCATCGGTAGGGTTGGTTTATGCTTGGTCGGTGGATATTAATGAAGAAAATTCACTGACTGGAGATTTCCGTGCTTCAACTATAGAGGGAAAGGTTTATAAAACTCTGGTATGTCATAACTTTTTAGGCAATGCTAGTGCATCTGTGATTCGCGCCTGTTGTTTTGAAACCGTGGGTGGCTACAACTGTCAATTGAAGGCACAACAGGCTCAGGGGTGTGAGGATTGGGAGCTTTATCTGGGCATTGCAGAACATTATGAATTTGCTGTTGTGCCAGAATTTATGATTGGCTATCGCAAGATTGTTAGTAGTATGTCTCGCGACTACAGCCAAATGGCTAAGTCTCATGGTTTGATGCTACGTGAGGTTCAACAAAGGCATCCAGAGATTCCAGCAGCACTTTATCGATTGTCTAAGAGTAGTTTTTATATGTATTGGGCACGACAAAGTAGTCAGTGTAGTAGCGATCGCAGTACGTTATTTTGGCTATCTCAAGCTTTGAAAGCGGATTTTATTACGCCTATTTTTCGCTATGGGTTGTATATCTTGTTCATTAAAAGCGTATTTAGAATGATCACTAAGCTTAAATCTGATAATTATGTTAATAAACCGGGTTTATCAGTCAGTTATGCGGATTTAACGAAACGCCGAGGTAGTCTATATTTCAAGCTCTTGCTTGGAAATTTATTACACCGTTCACTGCTGATGATATAAGAGATTTTTGGTTATGCTTTATCCAATCAAAATAGTGGACATTGAGTTGAGCCGCCCCCTGACTACTCTTGATGGTTTGGATGGCTATATGGGAGTCCTTGGACTGGTTCGCTTCCATGGTGCGCCCATTGGATATGTTAAAGCACCGATTACTAATGGTCACTGCACAGCACAAACCTTAAGTAAACGTATTCTGGAAGACCATAGTGAGACGATTATCAATCGTCTTTTGTACAATGGATTATCCTTACCCCTCGGACGGGAAAGCTTGTGTCTTGAGGATTTGTTTGATGTGCCACCACCGGAGTATAAGGGCAAGTTGCCGTTAGTAACGGTTGCGGTTTGTACTCGCGATCGCACTCCTAATCTTTCTCTATGTTTAGATGCTATCAATCAACTCGATTATCCTTACTTAGATATTATAGTTGTTGATAATGCCCCTACCAATGATAGCACAAAAAAACTAGTAGAAACTTATGCTAATATTCGTTATATCTGTGAACCTCGTCCGGGTTTAGATTGGGCGAGGAACAGAGCTGTTCTTGAAGCTAAAGGAGACATTATTGCCTATACTGATGATGATGTAGTAGTTGATTCAGCATGGGTAAAAGCCTTAGCCCTAGTGTTTATTAAACATCCTGACGTTATGGCAGTGACTGGGTTAGTTGTGCCTTATGAATTGGAAACCGAAACACAAGTGCTGTTTGAAATGTATGGTGGCTTCGGGCGAGGCATGAGCCGTAAATGGTATCAGGTTAATCGAGGCAACAAAATCCATTGGAGACTCCTAGGTACTGGAGAATTCGGTACAGGGGCAAACATGGCTTATCGCCGCTCAGTCTTTGATGATATTGGTTTCTTTGACCCTGCCTTGGATGTGGGTACTGTGACTAATGGTGGTGGTGATTTAGAAATGTTTTTCCGGGTGGTGAAGGAAGGACATACCCTGGTCTATGAGCCTAGTGCCATAGTGCGCCATCGACATCGACGGGATTATGCTAAGTTGCGCACGCAAATTACTAATAACAGTATTGGTCTGTTTTCTTACTGTATCCGTAGCCTCTTTGCCTATCCAGATGAGTGTCTTTCTTTCTTGTGGATTTTGCTCTGGTGGATAGTGTATTGGAATTTAAGACGTCTGTGGCTTGGTTTCAAAAATCCCACTCGCTTCCCACAGGATTTAATTCTGGCTGAATTCAAAGGCTGCTTCACTGGTTTAACTCGCTATCACAAAGCTCGCCACACTGCTGCTGAGATTACTCAATCTTTCGGTAACCAAGAACGAAAAACAGAAGTTGATATAAATAGTGTTCCCTACCCGATTTTTTCTGACCATATATTTCCTGCTCTGACTAAGGAAGAAATCCCAAGGATTAAAACCAATCCAGGTATAGCAGTGCGGACTGTCGATCTACGGGAACCTTTACAGGCATTAACTGATGTCAAAGAGTACTCATCAGTACGAGTCTTTGTAAAATGGCATGATCACCTTTTAGGTAGCGTTGATATTGCTAACCCTGATCGAGGGATTAGCAAGAATCGCTTAATTGAAGTTATTGTCAATCAGTTTGGTCATAAGCTGCTGCAAGTAGACGTTAACTTCAGCAGGGATTACTATCATAATAAAGCACTATCTATCTTAAGTAATCACTATAAATCCAAGGATAACGAGACTGATTTACTAACCTCTTTACCAAAGACTATACCAGTTTCTATTATCATCGCTACCTATGACCGACCCCAAGATTTGCGGAAGTGTTTGTCGAGCCTAGTTGCCCAAGAGTCTACTCGACAATTGGAAATTATTGTAGTTGATAATCATCCCGCTTCTGGTTGGACTCCACCAGTGGTTGCTGAGTTTCCTGATGTTGTCTTAGTTAATGAATCCCGTCAGGGATCAGCTTATGCTCGCAATGTTGGCGTTGTTGCTAGTACCGGGGATATCGTGGTTACGATAGATGATGATGTTACTGTACCACCAGATTGGTTAGAAAAGCTGATCACTCCTTTTGCTAGACCGGATGTAATGATTGTCACAGGTAATGTTTTGCCCTTACAGTTGGAAAGCAATGCCCAGCAGTGTTTTGAAAATTATGGCGGCTTGGGACGGGGCTTTGAACAGGTGGAGGTTAATGGAGATTGGTTTGAATCCTTTTTCTACAAGCCTGTACCAACTTGGACTTTAGGAGCAACGGCTAATGTTGCTTTTCGTAGCAGTATCTTTCGCCATCCCAAGATTGGCCTGATGAACGAAGTCCTCGGTGCTGGTATGCCTTCAGGAGTTGGTGAAGATACTTACTTATTTTATAAGGTACTTAAAGCTGGCTACACCCTGGTCTATGAGCCAAACGCTTATGTCTGGCATAAGCATCGCACTGAGATGGCAGAGCTACATCGTCAGCTTTACAACTACAGTAAAGGTCATGTTGCTTACAATCTCACCACATTACTAGAAGATGGGGATTGGCGAGGATTGGTGCAAATAGTGCTGGGATTGCCACTTGCTCATTTATGGCGCATCTTTGAACGGCTAAAAGGTTCGAGCAATTATCCGATCTCCCTAATCTGCTTGGAAATTACAGGTAATCTGGCTGGAGTTTGGTCTTTGTGGCAATCTCATCTACGGGTTAAACGTGAAGGTCGTATAGCAATGGGAACAGGGAGTAGGGAATAGGGAACAGGGAATCGGGAACAGGGAATCGGGAACAGGGAACAGGGAACAGGGAACAGGGAACAGGGAACAGGGAACAGGGAACAGGGAACAGGGAACAGGGAGTAGGGAACAAAAATTATCACAATATTTTTTCACTCTCGTAAAACAATAATCTCAGCCAAAGACTGAAACTTTTATTTAATCAAGGTTTGACTATTTTTTGAATAACTAAAAATTTAAATCACAATGGGTTAAAAAAAGCCCGATCAAGCTTTAATTTACTGCTTGATTACAGTCGAAAAAAAAATAGGGCTATAGCATTTTAAAATAGATCATAAAATAATTGGATATATTTCCTACTATTCCCGATTACCGATTACCGATTACCGATTACCGATTCCCGATTCCCGATTCCCGATTCCCGATTACCGATTCCCGATTCCCGATTCCCTTTTATCAAAAATTTACCAAATCTAAAACTAGTGAAAAAAACAGTATATAGATTATTAAAACTGATTCAATCACTAAGTTTAGCTATCTTGATTGTTAGTGTTTCTGTACTTCCCGTATTTGCTGAGGAATCCTTGAGTGTATCTAACCGGGATTTGCCGATGGTATCTACAACCGATGATTCCCAGGTAGAACTAACTAAATTCCAGGATATAGAAGAATTTAGTGACAATTTTTTTGTCAATCAAATGACAGAAAATAATATTCCTGGAGCGGTATTTACCTTAGTAAAAGATGACAAGATTATATTCTCGAAAGGCTACGGCTACGCCAACCTTGAGGATAAGATACCGGTTATTCCTAACAAAACTCTGTTTCGTGTAGGCTCTGTCTCTAAACTAGTTACCTCTACAGCAGTAATGCAACTAGTCGAGCAAGGCAAGCTTAAGCTACATGAAGATATTAACCAGTATCTTAAGGAATTTCAAATCAAGACTAATAAATTTAAGCCAATCACAGTTGATCATCTCTTAACTCATACTCATGGATTTGATGTAGCTTGGGCGATTGGCGGAGCCACTCTTTGCCAGTCTCAGCTGCCATCCTTAGAAAAATTTCTCACAGAAAATTTACCAGAGCGAGTGCGACCACCAGGTCAATTATATGTTTATAGTGATGTGGGATTAGCATTGGCAGGTTACTTAGTCGAAGTAGTTGCTGGAATTCCTTTCAGTCAATATATTGACCAAAGTATCCTACAACCTTTGGATATGAGTCAAAGTAGTTTTCAGCAACCATTACCGTCTGAGCTGGCAGCTAACTTAGCTGTGGGATATCGGTACCAAAATGACAATTATATAAAGCAACCCTTTACCTGTAATAAAAGTGTTCCTACTACAGCTTTAACTACTACTGCTGAAGACATGGCTCACTTTATGATTGCTAATTTACAGGGAGGTCGTTATGGTACACAGCGTATCCTGAATCACACTACAGTACAGGAGATGCACCGCCAACACTATACTAATTTTCCGAACATTCCTCAAGCCGCAGGATCTACTTATGGTTTTTTTGAGCGCTTTGTGAATAATCAACGGATAATTGAACATGGCGGTAGCATGTCAGGGTATACTAATTTGGTGTTTTTAATCCCAGAACAAAAATTAGGTTTCTATATTGCTTACAATCGTAACAGTCTTAATGAAAATTTGCGAGACGACTTGGTTCAACAGTTTTTAGATCGTTATTCTCCTGTACAGGAGACCATTGCATCACCTACCGAAATTATTACTAAAGCTATCCCTGAAGCTATCCCTGAAGCTAATATTACCCAGCAATATAAACAGCAAGATCAACAAATTAATGGCGGCTATCGCTTTATTCGATATCCTCGAAAATCCCTGGTTAAGTTAGCAATTTTTTTGCTGGAATCTGGACGATTATTTACTATTAAAACTAATCAAGACCACACCTTAACTATATTTCCAGGAAGAAGTAAATGGTAAGAATTCGAGCCACTCCTATTTCGCGCTACTGATAGCAATATGTATATAAATTTTCGGCCAGATAGTCAGGGTAAAATTACTGGTATGTCTATGAGTAGTCATGTCCATTTAACCTATGAAAAGTTACCCTGGTACGAAGCTCCTGTTTTACAGGTTGGACTGGCAGGATTTTCTGTAATAATCTTCCTATGGGGATGTTTAGTTTGGCTAATTAGACCATTAATGAGCCGCAAAAATAAAACTTTAGCTCTAGTTTCACGACATACTCGTCTAGTGGAGTTGAACATTGGTCTGATTAGTGTTTTAAATTTATGCTTTTTGATGGGAATGGGGATAGCTATTAGTACAATAGATTTCTGGGAATTTTTCTTCGGAATGCCCCCTGTGATGATTGCGTTACTTTATCTACCCATTGTGACCACAGGCTTGACTACTCTAGTATCGATTATTGGTTTACTGGCTTGGAGAGACAAAAACTGGTCTGTGGTCAGACGAGGGTATTATTGTTTGAGTATGCTAGCGGCATGGCTATTTATCTGGCTCCTAAATTCTTGGAATTTATTAGGATTTAAATTTTAGGTGAACTGTAAGGTCTGACTTACCACTGTAACTGCTGCTTGTCAACTAAAGATTACTAACCATCAGCTTCAGCCGCCAAAGCCTGATCAATGCAAGTTTTTAACCTCTCTGCTAACACCCGCACATGAGGTTCAGTTCGCATACTATAATGGTCCCCAGGAACTCTGATTAGATCGACAACGTGTTCCTCCCAACCCATTAACGGAAACAGCCAACGCTGAATTTTAATGTGGTGGCGACCAGCAACCCGAGCCAGGAAGAGTGTAATTTTACCCGAGTAGCCTTGCATCAGATACTCTCCTTGATTAGCTCCCACAGCAGACATAGACTTTTGTGCTGTTAAATTGTTTTTTACTTCCCAGAGCAACGAGCCTAACTGTTGAGCAAAACTCAGCAACGAACCACGTAATAATTTCTTTTTCATTGCCACCAGAGCTGACTGTATTGTTTGGACATAGTAGCGATACATCTGTCCCGAACCCGAAGTATCTAATATAGCTATAAAAGCCACTTTCTTTCCGCGCTCTTGTAGTTGCTTGGCGACTTCATAAGCTACATTTTTACCAAAAGAATATCCGGTTAACAGTATTGGTCCAGTGGGATATACCTCCAGGATATCGCGAACGTGACTAGCGGCGATCGCTTTAATATTAGCCTCTGTCGGTTGGCCTTTTTTCCCGATAACCACGTAACCAGATTCTAGGAAATAAACTGGTTGCTCCTCACCTAAATAGCGGGCAAGAGTAGATATTTCCCCGACACCATTAGCGCAATAAAACAGCGGTGGCTTCACCCCTGTGGGACGGATAGTAACCATTAGAGAATCCGGTCTGGGTCGTGCTCCTTCTCGACCAGCTACAATAGTTAACAAGGCGCGAAGGTCATCTGTATCCAGTGGTAACAACTCTGGAGATAGATTAGGGTTAGGGTTATCTGCTACTTCTGGTTCTTTGAGAAGACTGGCAATTTCCTCAATGGTTGTAAATTGAAATAGGGCAGCCAACGGCAGTTTGGTCTGAGTAACTTTTTCTATTTCTGCAACTAAGCGCACTGCCAGCAAGGAGTGACCGCCCAACTCAAAGAAGTTATCTGTTACTCCTATGGGTTGGATACCAAGAACTTGTGACCAGATTTGGGCTAGTTGCAGTTCAATTGAGTCTCTGGGTGCAACAAAGGTTTCAGTTCCCGACTGCCTGGAAGTATCCGGTGCGGGTAGGCCACGCCGATCTACTTTGCCGTTGGGTGTTAGAGGCAAAGCATCTAATACTACAAAGGCATTGGGTATCATGTATTGAGGTAATTTTTGTTTGAGAAAGCCCCGTAGCTTGGTGGTGAGAATGTCGGCCTTTTCCCCAGGAGAAACAACGTAGGCTACTAGGCGTTTGTCACCAGGTAGAGCTTCCCTTACTATGACTACAGCTTCTTGGATTTGGGGGTGTTGAGTTAGAGTTGCTTCAATTTCTGATAGTTCGATGCGGAAGCCACGAATTTTGACTTGGTTGTCGATGCGACCAAGGAATTCGATATTACCATCAGGGAGGTAGCGGGCTAAGTCACCTGTTTTGTATAATTTTGAATTACCAAAGGGATTAGTAATAAATCTTTCTGAAGTTAATTCAGGACGGTTGAGATAACCTCTGGCAACACCAGCACCACCGATATACAATTCACCTATAACTCCAATAGTTACTGGTTGTAAATATTTATCTAAAATATATAATTTGGTGTTATAAATTGGACGACCAATAGGAATATTTGTTAGATGATATAATGTGTTTTTTTTTACTTCATAAATACAACATCCCACCACCGTTTCGGTGGGGCCATATTCGTTAATTAATCTAATATTAGGCGCGTATTGTTGCCAAAATAAAGTATGTTTTTCTGATAAGGCTTCTCCACCGATAATAAATGCTTGGGTTTTAATTTCTACTTGTTCTTGAGCGAGTAAATTACTGAGTATTTCTAAATGTGATGGAGTTATTTTAACCAAGCTAAATTTAGTATCACAACACAAAGCTTTTTTAAGTGATTGTATTTCTGTTTGTTCTGGCAAAAATACTACTTTTTTCCCTACAAATATAGGAGAAAATAAACTGGTAATAGTCGCATCAAAACCAATAGAAGAATTGACAGTAGAACCTTCAAATTCAGCAACATTATAAGCTTTTGTACACCAATTTAAATAATTCACAAGACCACTGTGGACAATCATTGTTCCTTTGGGTTTTCCTGTAGAACCGGAGGTATAAATGATGTAAGCTAAGTTTTCAGATGTAACTGCACTGTAGGGATTATCTTGAGATTGTTCTGCGAATTCTTGCCAATTTTTATCTAAATAAATTGTTTGTGCTTGGTGCACTGGAAGTTGTTTAATTAAGTGTTGTTGAGTAAGTAGTATTTTTAAGTTGGAATCTGAGAACATATAAGCCAGACGTTGTTGAGGATAATTGGGATCAAGAGGTACATATGCACCACCAGCCTTGAGTATTCCCAAAAGTCCCACCAACATCTCAACAGAACGCTCTACACAAATCCCCACCAAAACTTCGGGGCCTACTCCTAGAGAACATAAATAATGGGCTAGTTGATTCGCCCGACTATTTAACTGCCGGTAAGTCAATTGCTCATTTTCAAACACTACTGCTACTGCATCGGGAGTGAGTTCTACTTGTTCTTCAAATAACTGATGAATACACTTGTCTTGGGGATAATCTGTCGCGGTATTGTTCCATTCAACTAATAATTGATGGCGTTCTGCTTCACTCAGTAGAGGTAATTGTGATATGCGCTGCTCTTGATTTGCCACAATCCCTGACAACAAGGTCTGGAAATGACCAGCCATCCGCTCAATAGTTGACCCATCAAACAAATCCCGATTGTATTCAAATACACAACATAGCCCTTCGGTTCTATCAACAATATCCAGGGTTAAATCAAACTGTGTAATACCTCTATCAAACTGGAAGTCTTGAAATTTTAAACCTTGTACTTCTACTACCTCACTTGGGAAATTTCTCAGTTGGAATAACACCTGAAATATGGGAGTATGACTTAAGTCTCGCTCTGGTTGCAATTCTTCCACCAACTTCTCGAAGGGAATATCCTGGTGAGCATATGCTCCTAAAGCTACCTCGCGCACCTGAGCCAACAATTCTGAAAAAGTGAAGTTGCCATTTAGTTGAGTACGTAAGACTAAGGTGTTTATAAACACACCAATTAGTTGTTCTATTTCTATGCGATCGCGACCTGCTATCGGAGTTCCAACTATAATATCTTCCTCACCCGTATAGCGATAAAGTAATATTTGGAAAGCCGCTAACAAGGTCATAAACAGCGTCACCCCTGCCCTCAGACTCAGTTCCTTGAGAGAGTTACTCAGGTTTTGGGGTAACAATAAATTTTGCTTAGCTCCCTGGAAAGTTTGCACCGGCCTTCGCGGTCGATCTGTGGGTAACTCCAGCACTGGCAAGCTGCCGCCTAATTGTTTTTTCCAATAGGCAAGCTGAGACTCTAACTTTTCCCCTTGCAGTCGCTGTCGCTGCCAAATGGCAAAGTCGGCATATTGAATCGGTAGTGGTGGGAGAGGTGATGACTTTCCAGTAGCAAAAGCTTCATAATGTACTGCGAGTTCTTTGAGCAAAACTCCTGCTGACCAACCATCAAAAATAATGTGGTGCATCGTCAGGAGCAGGATATTTTCTTCCTCACTCAGTCGCAGTAACTTGGCTTGAATTAGGGGTAATTTAGATAAGTCGAATCTCTGTTGTGCTTCCTCAACGGCGATGCGTTCGACCTCTATTTCTTGTTCGTTGCTCGGTAAATGACTCAATTCTATGATCAGCAACTTTACAGTCAAACTGGGAGCGATCGCCTGTATTGGTTGGCCATCTACTGGGATAAAACTGGTGCGAAACACTTCATGGCGACCCACGATTTCGTTAATCGCTCTTTCTAATGCCTCTACATTCAGCGAACCTGTGAGACGAATATTTGTAGGACGATTGTAAGCGGGATTTCCCGGTTCTAACCGATCTAATATCCACATCCGTTCCTCAGAAAAGGACAGAGGTATCGACTGTGGATTTTCTCTCGGAGTAATTGTCGGTTGGTAGTTAGTATTTTTGAGGTTTTGCTTGAGTTGATGCTCTAGTAATTTCCGTTTAGCTGGTGAAAGTTTAGCAATTCGTTGATTAATGTCACTCATCATGATTAGGAAAAATATTTTTACTAAAACTATGAGATACACCCTGAAAAGTAGTTGTTAGCGTTTATTTCTCAAAGCCAGATTTTCCTGCAAAAGAGCAGTACATTCAGGCACACCCACTTGTTGTTTTAGTAATAATCCATCTTTTTCTTTCAGGGATTGCATGTACCGTTCAATTCCCTCTTGCGCCGTAAACAAACAAGGAGTACTGTAGTTCACCAGAGAAACCCCTGCATCCTTCAGTTCTGTCAGACTGCAAGCTGGAGATTTTCCTCCAGCTATTTGATTAAATACTAATGGTTTATCTACTTTAGTCTTTAAAGTTCTGATTACCTCTAAATCCTTGATACCATCAGCCAATATCGCATCAGCACCCACTTCCGCAAATGCCTGAGCTCTTCTGATAATTTCATCGAGTTCGCTGGCATCGGTTCGCGCCACTACAAATAACTCTTTTCGAGTTGCCAAAACTTTTTTTAGTTTATCGATAAACTCCTCTAAATCCATCAAGAGTTTACCCTCAAAATGACCGCATCTTCTCGGTCTTTTTTGGTCTTCAATAATTACCCCAGCTGCCCCGATGGACTCCAACATAGTAACGACATGACAAGCCACTTCAGTATCGACATAGCCATCATCAATATCGACGAGAATATAGGCATGGGGAAGGACAGTTTTTATCCTTTGAACAAAAGCAATAATATCAGACCAGGCAATAAATCCAATATCTGGTAACCCATAAAAACTGGCCGCAAAACTAAAACCGCTGATAAATATACCGTCGTAATATTTGGCGGCGATTGAGGCGGAAAAAACATCGTAAACTCCTATAAAGGGAAAGATGTCTCTTTGTTTCAATTGTTCTTGTAAGCTTTGGCCGTTATTGGTTCCCATTTTTATATATAAAAAAGCTAATTTTTTATTTTTTTTTAAAGCAGATCTTCGGCTTCTGAATCCGACAGAGATTCTAGTTGGTATAACATGGCATATATCTCGGTATCCTCAACTATTTCTGCCTGCTGTTCAGTAATTAAATCTGCCATTATCGCCAGAGTAGGTTCCTGAAAAAAGAAGAGAAACGATAATTCAACCTTAGTGACTTTTCTGACCTGATTTACGATTCTTGTCGCCAAAATAGAATCTCCTCCTAATTGGAAGAAGTGGTCATAAATGCCAACCCGATCTACTCCTAAAATCTCCGACCAAATTTGCACCAACTCTTTTTGTATTGGTGTCTTTGGTGGGGCATAGTCTGCCCTTGGCATTGTCGGGTCGGAAGCAGTTAAGCATAATTTTTGGGCTAAACCTATCCGTTGCCGTTTGCCAGTGGGACCTTTGGGAATTTCATCGATAAAAACCACCACACGCGGAACTTTAAAATCAGCCAATCGAGTAGCAGCAAACTCTTTAATTTCTTGCTCTGTTACTGATGCTCCTTCCTGCAAAACCACCGCAACAGCCACATCTTCCCCTAATAAAGTATGGGGTGTGGCAAAAGTGACAACCTGCGCGATCGCTGGATGGTCTAAAAGCACTTCATCTACTTCTCGCGGGGAAATTTTCTCGCCCCCACGATTGATAATTTCTTTAATCCGACCTTTGAGGAAAAGATAGTTGTCCCTATCTAAATAACCCAGGTCTCCCGTGCGAAACCAGCCGTTGGTAAAAGCACTTTGGTTGGCATCAGGATTGTTGTGATAGCCAGAAGTGACATTCTCACCCCGGATCACGACTTCTCCTACCTCACCAACTGGTAGTAAGTTGCCCTGTTCATCCATAATCGCGACTTCCGGTCCTGCAGCGACTCCCACCGAACCGGGTTTGCGAGTTTTAGGCGGCAGGGGATTACTTGCCATCTGATGGGAAGCTTCAGTCATGCCATAGGATTCGATCACCGGGGCGTTGAATTCTGCTTCTAACGAAGCCATGACCTGGGGTGGCAAGGGAGCAGATGAAGAGCGAATCAAGCGAATTGGGCATTGGGAAATGATCTGGCGATTTTCTGTGACTCTGGCTAGAATCCCTTGGTGCATGGTGGGTACGGCTGAATACCAGGTGGGATGAAATTCTACTAACCAGTCAAAGAATTTGGGCCCGTCAAAACCGGGAGTACAAACCACACTCGCTCCTGCACTTAGGGATGAAAGTAAGGCCCCGATCAGTCCGTGAATATGGAATAGGGGCATCACGTTCAGACAGCGATCGCTCTCGACTAAATTCAAAGCCACGCCAATATTTTGGGCTGAGGTGCAGAGGTTTTTGCCTGTGAGCGGCACCATTTTAGGGCGGGAGGTAGTCCCAGAAGTATGCAGCACTAAAGCCACATCTTCGGGTTGAGCGATGCCAGCCATGGCTGGACTTTTCCCATCCCCACCTGTAAGGTTGAAAATACCTGCTGCTTCTGGGATGGGGGTAAGTTCGACCAGGGGGATACCTCTTTTTTGAGCCACCTCTAGGGCAGGTTCGGCAACTCCTGACTGAAAAATCAGGGCTTTAGCATCGAGATCCGATAGATAAAAATCGTATTCCGATTGGCGATAACCAGGATTTAGAGGGGCACAGGTGGCAAAACAGGCGATGGCCAAAAAAGCTACAGCCATTTCTGGGCCGTTGGGTAATGCGATCGCCACTCGGTCGTTACGACCTACACCCATTGCATTTAATTTGCTTCCCACATCGGTGACAGCATCAAACAAACGACTGTAGGTGAGGGCAGACCGACCGGCAGCAACAATGGCTATGTCTTGGGGATTTTTCTTTGCCCTGGCCTCAAGTAGATTGTATATACTTGAATTGAGTCCAGAGCCGGTTTTGGCAATCGTCATCTTTTGTTAACTATAGGACAGTAAATAACTGGTAATTTCTCGGAAAAACTTTAACTATATCCAAATTTTTGGTTATGTATTCTGAGCTTTCGTCCTGGTCATATGTATAGACTGACTACTCAAGAAGTATAGCTCTGCTCAGAGGTTGCACCTAAGCGTAAAAACCTAGACAAAGTAAAAATAGCTGCTACCCTAACTAATTTTAAAAACCAATAGGAACTATAATCAGCTTTGTCCTTCGACCTGTTGGTTTTATCTTCAGAGTAAAATCAAGAGTTAACGATTTAATTATACCGTCAAATTCAACCAGATCCGGAGATTTGATTTTTCCTTTTTTAATTAATATTGAACAGTTAGGGGTAAAGCCGAAATAAGTGCCAAATAGGACACCATTTTCAGTAATTTAAAAATTGCTTTACAATTGATGAGTTATGTGTAGGAACTTGAGAGGGATTAGCCCGAAGGGCTAGGGCCTTCAAGGGTACCCAAAAAAGACAATCCATTGAGGATATCAAGCCCACAGGTGATGGGAGCAAGACCGTGAAGTTTTGGTAAGAGGGCTTGACAAATTGCTGTCTTTGCTATAAACATCACAAATATACAACACTCTGGATAAGAATTAATTAATCAAAATCCTCTTGGAATAAGAAAAGTATATCGTCAGCTGTCAGCCGTCAGCTTAAAATAAACCTGTTTGGCCTATGGCCACGCTACGGGAACGGGAGAATTTAATATTGATAGATGAATGAGAATTGAAAGTCAACAGAAAAATCCTTGGCCATTCACGTAGCTTGGCCACGCTACGGGAACAGCTTTGTGGCACAGGCTTTGGCCTTGGCCTAAAGGCCACGCGGGGCGCGTTTGGCCACGCTGTGCGAACGACGCTGGGACTTAACGTAGCCCATAAACTGATAGCTGAATGCTTACACTAGATTAATTATAATTTGGTTTTTTCCAGATAGTTTGGTTTGTAGATATAGCATTTACAAATAAATAAAATTCTAATTTATGAGGTTATAATTTTTACGATCAGCTAAAATAACTATTCTGTATAGATGTATTTTTTTTAGAATTTGTTTCTTACTCGTCTAGGATATCTAAATACCCAAAATCCTTGGCCAGCATTAGATTTAGAGTTGCTCTGTGCTCAATTAGCATCATTTTGTCCGGAAGACCCAAAGTTAGACTGTATAGTAGTAGGTAAGGTCTAAAGCCAACTACCTCGTAATGAAGCAACTAATTCTGGGTACTTTCCTTGGGAAACTGGCAATGGCAACCCGTGATAAAATAGATAGGGTAAAAGGGGCAGTCACTAAATCGGAAAGTTTAGGAACTATAATTAACGATCAGATCGCTACACGTTTGGTCACTCAATTATGTGATCACAACAAGACTTTTATTGATGTTGGGGCAGCTGTATGGAGTAATCAATAAAGATTTTAGGGAACAGGGAACAGGGAACAGGGAACAGGGAACAGGGAAAAGGGAACAGGGAACAGGGAACAGGGAACAGGGAACAGGGAACAGGGAACAGGGAACAGGGAACAGGGAACAGGGAACAGGGAACAGGGAACAGGGAACGGGAAATAACCAATTTAAATGCAAATCAGCTTAAATATTTATTTTCTTGACTGTCAACCTTCAACCTTGGCCAATAGGCCACGCTACGCGAACAACCTTCAACCTTGGCCAATAGGCCACGCTACGCGAACAACCTTCAACCGACCACCTTCAACCTTGGCCAATAGGCCACGCTACGCGAACAACCTTCAACCGACCACCTTCAACCTCCAAGCTCCAACCTTCAACCTTCCATTTCCCGATTAGCAGCATAAACACCTTGAACGTTATACCAGTTAAGGAAAATTCGGGCAATTTCTAAGGCTAGCTGGGATTTACCTCGGTCAATTAGCCATTGTAAAAAGGGAGCCATGGTGCGTTCGTTGAGTCGTCCACCTAAAGACAGAATCCCCCAGAGTAATCGGTGTAGCCAGGTCATCTGAATCATCATCCTGACTTCCCAGGTAGGGTGTTTTCGATAAAACAATACACCCATACGCCCCCGTTGAATTTCCCGGTCAATCATCCGGGGAATTTGGTCGAGGCTAAAGGGAGGATGCCAATGATAACCTACAGCTTGGGGACATTTAATCAGTTTTAAGCCCAGTTGTTTGAGTCGGACACCTAGTTCTAAGTCTTCCCAGCCATAGAGTTGGAAGCGAGTATCAAAGAGTCCAGCTTCTAAGAGCCATTTTCGTGCGATCGCAACATTCCCCGTCGCAAAATAGGCAGCAGAGAAATCGGTAATTTTATAGGGTTCGCTGGTAGGGTCCTCGAAATTACAGGTATTGATCACCCAACCGTAAGTGAATAAGCGATCGCATCCCAGACGCTGCTGTGCCTGTACCAAAGCATCAGCATGAGACTGGAGGAAATGCTCAGTAACTACTAAATCACTATCAATAAAGATAATTATTTCACCCTTAGCCTCCTTCACCCCTAGATTCCGGGCTGCAGCCGGTCCAGCATGGTTTTGAGCAAATGAGCGTACATGGGGAAACTGATCCCCGTGTGCTGCCAACCAATCTAAAGTGCCATCCGTTGAGCCATCATCCACTAAAACAACTTCATAATCCCAGATCTGGCTATCTTGTCTAAGTTGCTGATGTTCTAACGCGATTAGGCACTTTTTTAGAATCGGTAAGCGATTGTAAGTGGGAATGACAATGCTTAAAAACAAGGGAACCTTATGAATTTGATATCATTGTGAACTTAAACAGCGATCGCGTGGAAAACTTTATGCAAATTGACTGGCAAACTGCCAAAACTTACGAAGACATTCTATACCATAAAACCGACGGTATTGCTAAAATTACCATCAATCGTCCCCACAAACGCAATGCCTTTCGTCCCAAAACCGTCTTTGAACTTTATGATGCTTTCTGTGATGCCCGTGAAGATCACAGTATTGGTGTTGTCCTATTGACTGGTGCTGGTCCCCACACCGATGGCAAATACGCCTTTTGTGCTGGTGGTGACCAAAGTGTACGAGGCAAGGCTGGATATATTGGAGAAGATGGCGTTCCTCGCTTGAACGTATTGGATTTGCAACGCCTGATTCGTTCCATACCCAAAGTAGTGATTGCCCTAGTTGCTGGATATGCTATTGGTGGTGGTCATGTCCTACATCTGATTTGTGACCTAACTATTGCCGCTGATAATGCTATCTTTGGTCAAACTGGCCCGAAAGTGGGTAGTTTTGATGGTGGGTTTGGCGCTAGCTATCTTGCCCGAATTGTTGGTCAAAAAAAAGCCCGAGAAATTTGGTTTCTTTGTCGTCAATACACCGCATCTCAAGCCCTAGAAATGGGTTTAGTTAACTGTGTAGTTCCAGTGGAGCAGTTGGAAGCGGAAGGCCTACAGTGGGCAAAGGAAATTTTGACAAAGAGCCCTATTGCCATTCGTTGCTTGAAAGCTGCATTTAACGCCGATTGCGACGGTCAAGCTGGTCTACAAGAGCTAGCTGGTAATGCTACCTTACTCTATTACATGACAGAAGAAGGAGCCGAAGGTAAACAAGCTTTCCTAGAAAAGCGTCCACCAGATTTTCGTCAATATCCTTGGTTACCTTAGATAATAGCAGTTATCAATTGGTGAGGTACAAATTTCTGGGGAGTAGGGAGTAGGGAGTAGGGAGTAGGGAGTAGGGATTAGGGAGTAGGGCACAATTACCGCTGTCTTGATGCAAAGCACGAGTGTGGAGGGGCTGCATCAAGACAGAGTCAAATTTTATCACTGATCCGAAGTTCCCCGTTCCCTGTTCCCTACCTTTACAGATTAATTTTAAACAATTTTAAACTTGGTGCAAAATTTGATTATCAACAAAAAACGCACCTTATGTTGAATCAAAGTGCGACGAAAGCTATTTTAATAGCAAATATCAGGTGCCGATTTTTATGAAATTATTTGGCTTTTTAAGCTGACACCTTTGAGCAGGTAACTACTAGAACTAGAAGATTTGGTTTAAACTGGTTTTTGTGAAATTTGTTTATTTGAATTATTGATTGTATTAAGGTGGAAGTTACTAGTAAGATACTGCTAATCTTGCTAATAAGCTGCTCTTGCTGATCAAACGAAGAATTTACATCAACAATTTACACCAGCATGATGTCTGTTGACGAATTCTTAGAGGTGATGGTCTCACCTTCAACGGTCATGTCTGACCCAGAGGAGTTTTCAGAACACTTTACCGATAGCTCCTCTGTGAGCATCATTTCTTCATCTTGCCAAATCTCTTCTAGTTTCTCCCAAGAAGAAGAAGAAGAAGAAAAGGTAGGCAGAGCAAAAGCACAAGCTTTCCAGGTAGCTCTGACAGGCACCCCAAGTTGTTGACACACACCCCCTCGGCGTCCTTCTGACTGATAATACCGACAGAATCGACAACTAGATATAGGTAAATTCAATGTTTTCATGATAACTCTTTTTTCCGGAAAAATTTATATCCTCTTCACATTTAATTCTGCTACCCCTTACCTCAGCTTGTTATAGATAGCAAGCTGTTGACCAGCCTAGGTTATAGCCATATCCTTAACCACTGAGGCTTTAATATTTTATTAATTATTTTGTTACAAATAGATACAAATTATTTTACAAAAAGTAACAAAAACCGATAGCTTCTGAAAGAATTGACTTGTTTTATACCAAAACCCCATAGGGATCAAGCAAAAAAACACACCAAAAGTGTATTTAGATACTGAAGTTATTCGGATTAACTTATGCAAAAGTATCAGTTCAGTGTTATAAAAATCAAGGGAACAGCAGATCCCGGAACAGGGAATTGGGAATAGGCAACAGCCAAGAGCCAAGAGCCAAGAGGGAACAGGAATGCCCTATACTCCCAACTCCCAACTCCCAACTCCCAACTCCCAACTCCCAACTCCCTACCTCCCAACTCCCAACTCCCAACTAAAACCTTGCTCTAAATTTGCCATTGCTTAATAGCACAAAGACCACAGACATCCCAACGCTGGAGTTCTCCTGGTGGAGTCGGACACTGACACTGAGGACAAAGTGGGAAATTTTGCGATCGCATCTGCATCATCTTTGCCCAACGTTTAAACGCTGCTTGGGGTACCTGAGTTTTGTCAGTAGTTTTGTCAGTAGTTTTGTCAGTGGCTTCACTACTTTCTCTGTTTTCTGTGTGATCCAACTGCTCAGAAACCAGTGATGAAGACATTGGCAAAATGGTGCTAGGATGTCTATGGCTTGGGGTCTCAGATTGTGAATAGCCATTGCCCAAAACTTGTGTTTTCTGCCACTGAGCTGGAGAAAAGTGGATGTCAACTAGGGGCTCAGACCAACGAGCATTAAGCCGTTTCAACAACATCCGGCGCTGAAATTTTAGTTCTTGTGCCCAAACAGAGCTAGACGTAGCCACATATAAGATATCCCTGGAGATAGCATAGGGTCTGGTATGATTAGCTATGTTCACTCCTACTATTTCAGACCAACACTTAATTAGGTATGATAAGCGTTGTACACCTTGCCACTCGGGCTGATTTGTAATCCTATCTAAGATCTGATTGAGAGATTTAAGCATATCGCCTTACTATAATTAATTAATTTCTTCAGGACTTAGGTAACAGCGTCGAAGCCTGTGCCACGCTAGAAGCCTGTGCCACACTGGGCAAAAAACTAGCTTAGAGTTAGTAGGGTGACCCTCAAGATAGAATGGCTGCGTAAGTCCTGTTGCTTGTTCTGTAGCACAAACTACCGATAGAGTCCGCTATGAGCCAAAACTCCTCAGTTAATTCTTCCCCTAGCTCGACCGGTAACTACAACCTCAACTCAGTTTTACAAGCTGCTCTGAGTAGCCTTGATGTACAACTAGAGGAAGAATTAGCGCGCTACCGACGTCGAAGAGTAGGACGCCCAGTAATGACTAACCGTGGTCTTGGTCGTAACCGGGTCCGTAAACCCCTAGAGTTAATTTCTGTCGGTGAGGTACAACAGAAACCCTCACCATCACCGACAAACCAGACCATCCCTCGACTAAACCAGCCATCAACCATTGCACTGCCAAACCTAACTGCCAAAGGGAAAACTTCTCTCAAACAACCACAACAGCCATTGGTTGAGACTGAATCCCTAAATTCCCTGTCATCACAGTCCCCGAAACCTACTCAGCCACCAGTTGTATCCCAGCATAATAATGGGGAAAGTGCTAGCCTAGCAATTCAGAAAGAGGCTACCGAGCAACTTAACCCTCCTGAAAAATTGCCTGAAGACTCAGGTAGTTTGATCAAGTTAGGGGCTAACCAAACCCAGCCAGAAGATTATCTCGAATCATCAGAAAAACTACTACAGAGTCTGGCAGAAGACGAAGAAGAATTTGACAACCAAAAGCAGGTTTCCTACCAACTGTTGACTCCGTTGAATGTCGGTTTCATGGTACTTTTGCTGTTGTTAAGCGCTACCCTACCCTATATCTTCTCCAATCCATCGGTGTTAAGTAATCTGGATCTGTCGCGGCTGATCAGCTTCATCATCCCCAAGATCTCCAAAACCCCTCAGGAAATTACACCACATCAACCACAACAGACTGAGTCGGTTCCCCATTCTCCCCTACAGGGTGGTCCTAATTTGGCATCTGAGGAATTTGTAGACTTGAACTTACATACCCTTTCTCAAGTAGAAGGTACTCCAAGACCGCAGCAAACACCTTTTTATACAAAAGATCTCCCTTTACCTAAGGTGGTTGAATCAGCTCCTAAGGTGGTAAATAGACCGATGCCTCCTAAAGGGTCTTCCTTATCTTCAGTACTTTTGCCTTCTGTTCAACCACTGCAAAAGGTTCCCCTGTCATCATTACCAACAACTTCAGGCTCTTTAGTACCGCCAGAAAGACGGGTACAGTCGGGATTACTTCAACCAGCTATATCTGAAACACTCCAAAATCAAGCCGCATCTCTAAGAACAGTGGCAGAGGATTCTTTACCTGCTCGCGATCCTTTCTACTATGTGCTGATCAACTACGATGGTAAACGTTCCCTACAGCAAGCTAGGACAATTGTTCCTGATGCCTATGTGCGCAAATTATCTCAAGGTACCCGCATTCAGATGGGAGCCTTCAAATTTGAACATGAAGCACAAGGTTTGCTAGAAAAACTCCAGCAACAGGGAATTTCTGCTTCGATTTATCGTCCTTGACTTAAGTGTTAAGTGTCAGGTTCAATCTGAATAACATCAGTTTTCATTCCCTAAGCCCTGATCATGATGGAAAGCTGCCATAGGATTACTAGATCGTATGTTTAGAATCATTCGCGCTAGCCTTAATAGTCTGATTAACCAACCTGAAGATCCTGAGAAAATCCTGGAACAGGCTGTAGATGATATGCAGCAGGATTTGATTCAAATGCGTCAGGCTGTAGCTCAAGCGATCGCTACCCAAAAACGCACGGAGCGACAAGCCTCTCAGGCTCAAGCCGCTGCTGAGCAATGGTACCGTCGCGCTCAGTTAGCCTTGTCAGCAGGAGACGACCAGTTGGCACGGGATGCCCTGACACGGCGGAAATCTCATCAGGTGACCGTCACAACTATGAAAGCTCAGCTGTCCCAGCAAGCTGATATTGTGTCCAAGCTCAAGGAAGATCTGCGTACCCTAGAACATAAAATCTCAGAGGCGAAAACCAAAAAGAACTTGTATATTGCTCGGGCTCAATCAGCTAAGGCATCCATGAAAATTAATGAGATGCTCGGTAATGTAGGTACCAGTAGTGCCTTGAGTGCTTTTGAGCAGATGGAAGATAAGGTAATGGAGCTTGAAGCCCGGTCTGAGGCAATGGCTGAGTTAGGTAGCAATCAACTGGATCAGAAATTTGCCGCTCTCGAAGCTAACGATGATGTGGAAGCTGAGTTAGCCGCCATGAAAGCTAATCTGATTCAAGGAACCGAAACTCCCAAATTACCCTCAACTCAGGCATAATAACCGAAAAATTTGGGAAAATTGGATAAATAGCTGGAAAAAGTAATTAGTGTCCCTGTGGTCAGCTCAATTGCAGGTTGGAAACGTTGTATCAAAACACCTTAGAGCCTTGACCCAAGGGGTTACTATACAGGCAAACATCCCTTTATCTATCTTCTTTCTGAATACTCACAAAGCAAATAGGTAGAATAAGACAAGGACGTTTTCTGCTGAAGATGGCACTATTATATCATAAGCGCCTGTGGAAACCAGTTTTTAACCCCTCGAACAGCAATCCCGATAAATCCCCCATGGTTCAGCCGCCAGAGAGTTCAAACCTTAGCTTGTTGTCTAGCACTTTTTCCCAAGAAGTTTTTACACTGGATCAAAGGCTCCCTGTCTTAATGGCTAGGGTATGGGTCAAGCCCGCGAATTTTTCAGCTACCCAACCAGACTTGAGACTCGACAGCAACAATTGCTTGTCCCTCAAGACAACTTAACTAGGCTTACGCACCAGCAAGCCAGTTTTTTACCTACAATGTACACTCCTAGAGGATAAACAGTGTTATGGGATTATTTGATCGCCTGAGCAGAGTGGTCAGAGCTAATCTGAACGATATGGTCAGCAAGGCTGAGGATCCAGAAAAGATTCTTGATCAAGCTATTGTTGATATGCAAGAGGATCTGGTTCAATTGCGTCAAGCAGTTGCCAGGTCAATTGCTGAACAAAAACGCACAGAGCAGCAATACAACAAAAACCAAACAGAAGCTAACAACTGGCAGAAGAGAGCTCAGCTGGCTCTGACCAAAGGGGATGAAAACCTAGCTCGTGAGGCTCTGGTGCGTAAGAAGAGCAATGCTGATACTGCTGCTACCCTGAAAACTCAGTTGGATCAGCAAACTGAGCAGGTCAATACTCTTAAGCGTAATCTGGTTGCTCTCGAAGGCAAAATTTCCGAAGCCAAGACCAAAAAGAATATGCTCAAAGCACGAGCTCAGGCGGCTAAGGCTAATGAAAAGTTACAACAAACCATGGGGTCTCTCAATACTAGTGGCTCCTTAGCAGCGTTTGAGCGTATGGAACAGAAAGTCTTGGAGATGGAGGCTCGTTCTCAAGCTGCCCATGAGCTGGGTGGTGCTGACTTGGAAAGTCAATTTAGACTCTTGGAAGGCAATGATGTTGATGATGAGTTGGCCTCAATGAAAGCTCAGTTGGCTGGTGGTTCTGTATCTCAAGAAGCTTTACCAGCTTCAGAGGAGAAAAAATCTACTTCCTCAGATTCACCCGTTGACAAAGAGTTGGAAGACCTTCGTAAACAAATTGATAATCTGTAGTCAGATCAAATCCGGTTAATCACTTTGGCTTCAGGGAAATTGTTAATTTTTAATGTTTAAGGGTTAATTGGTAATTGTTAATTGGTTATTAGCTAATTGGTTACTAGCTAATTGGTTACTAGCCAATTTACAATTTTTAAGTTTTAGTTGACTAATTAATCACTTTGTGTTAAAGAAAATGGTTAATGGTCAATAGGCAATTTCCGACCAATGACCAATGATTTAAGTTAGTTGCCCCATTAAACCGGCAACTTGTGGTATAATGAGGGTTCGCCGCCTAGAGTCTTTCTAAGTAACAGTAACTTCCAAGCAATGGGTGAGAAAGCAATCGGTGAAAAACACTCAGGAAACAATAACTTAGCGGCACTGAGGAACTTACCTCGTTTAAGAGCTACTAAGCCCCAATGTAATCTCAGATAAGCTCCCAGCTCCCACAGTAATGGCACTTTACCTTGGTATTTATTACTGATTTGTGCATAGATTTTTTCCTTAATGGAAATATGGGTCTTCAGACGTTTCCCGAACGAAAACTTTTGATTATAAGCACCAGACCAAACCGTCCGGTAAGCTAAACACTTATTGATAAATATAGCATCCCCAAACTGAGCAATTTTAATCCAGGAATCAATATCATCAAAGTTGGTATCTAAGCTAGAATCCCAACCACCGGAACTGAGAAACCCATCACGGGAGAAAGCGACTTGTACTGGGGTCCCAAACGGTACCATTTCCAGAAGCATTCCATAATGAATGTCTTCTTGGGCAATATATAACCTTTGCAGTGAACCCACTCGCCGTGTTATACTTAGTTCGGCTCCTAAGGTATCTACTTGAGCCGATTGGCAAGAGCAAATCACTGCTTTCGGATGTAATGCGATCGCATCAGCCATTTCTTCAATACAGTTCCTGGCTAAGTAGTCATCATCATCCAACAGCTTGATCCAATCACCAGTTGCCAACTCTACCCCTTGATTTACCGCTTCCGCGTGACCTTTATTGTAAGCATTTCGGTGATAAACTAAGCTTTGCTCACCACCACGTGCTAAGGCTTCGCTGCGCTCTTTGACATAACCTTCGGTCCCATCAGACGAACCGTTGTCAACGATAACAATTTCACAGGCAAATGTCTGAGCAAGTGCGCTTTCTATCGCACGCTTGAGTAAATCTAGGCGATTATAAGTCGTGATGACAACGCTGAATTTCATCTGGCACCCCTGAGGAAAATTCTGCTATTAGCTTAGCTTTAACTATCAAAGCTCCAACCCTATAATTCCCCTGCAAGCTTAATAACTAATAAGTTTAGCTCAATTATCTCCTCATGTTGGTTAAAACTTTAAAAAACCTGATTCAACCTTGGCCTATTGGCCACGCAATCGCGTTCAACCAACTAACCTTCAACCTTCAACCAACTAACCTTCAACCTTCAACCAACTAACCTTCAACCTTCAACCCAACTCCCAACAACTCACAACTCCAGCTACCATGTAAGCCGTAAGGAATATGATGCTTCAAGTGGAGTGTTGCTACCGGTCCACTAGTTAAATCACGACCATCTAATATTACTAGATCCGATCGGTGATGACTAGCATCATATACTAAGGTCAATACCCAACCATCATCTTCTCGTTCAGCATTGGGTCGTGGCACAAACATTGGTTCATTTACAAAACCCTTAGGCGCAGCACTCCAGAATTGTTGTGTCTTTGTTGCCGTATCTATTTTGAGAATTCCTTGTAATGGAGCATTACCGGTGGGATGATCAGTAGCTCCGATAAATAAGTAGCGATAGGGATGTCCTACATAATTAGGGTTAATGCTGGGAAACTCGCAACAGCGCTCTTCTAACAACTTACTCGCTACGGTTTTCTCCGTTAAGTTTAAACTAAAGCGCCAGAGTTGCCCTGGTGCGATCGCATTAAAATCAACCTCCCGAAAATCACTACCTACGTCTAGTGCTGATAATGACTCGTAGCAAATGGAATCCACATAAATCTTGCCATCTTCCTCAAAAGCATTAGCGTGATGGAAGATAAAGCCCGATTGGGTTTCTAGGATTTTGACTCCCTCTGTATTCTGTTTACGAGGAATCACTATAATCCGGGTCGGTTGCTCAGGCTGATATGCCACACACTCACCAGCTCCTCGGTATCCCAACAGGAACGGAATAGGATTATAGCTAACAGGATTTTGGAAGAAAATACAGTAGTTTGGGGTAATCGCAAAATCGTGGATAAAGGCAAAACCAGGAACAATATAAGCTTGGCGTCGTAATAGTTTACCGGTTGGGTCGAATTCGTAAATAGTAATTTTGGTAGACAGACCTGGCTGAATCCCGAAATTCACCAGACAGGGTTGACCACCATCAAGCTTACTACTAGGGTCAATCCAAGGATGAGCAGCAAAGAATTCACCCCCTGCTAATACTCCATCCAAGTTATCTTCACCCAAGGTTTCAAGGGTATGGGGGTCCAAACCGTAAGGTTTAGCTGCTTCCCATAAGGCTAAGAGCTTGCCACCCCAGTAGATTACATTGGTATTAGCAATATTTTTGAGTTGGACATCAAATAGATTCGCTAACCAACCCCCAGGCTTCTGAGTGCCAAACACTCCTCGATAAAGGGGTTTCCCCGCTTTCTGTTCCGCTAAGAAGCCCTCTGTGCGTACAAACCGATTGCGAAAATGGGCTCGACCGTGATCAAATGCGAACGCACAAATCATCCCATCCCCATCAAACGGATGATGCACCGGGTAACCATTAATATCCAGCAAACCAGGACCATTCCTTAACCAAGTCCCCTGCAACTCCCCAGGAATTTCCCCTTCTACCTGATCAATCCAATAATCGTATTCGCCCGGTTGGGACTCATAACCCCTTGCCCAATATTCCTGGCTATAGGACATCCCAGGATTAGAATCCCCATTGGCTTCTTTGTATAACACATTTTTCATTGCTTGTCAAGTCTTTATCCAGATTATTTTATAAATAGTTTTTAACTTTATTTACATTTTATTACTTTATCAGACTGTCTATAGCAAAGGGAATAGGGAGTAGGGAATAGGGAATAGGGAATAGGGAATAGGGAGTAGGGAACAGCAAACAAAAATTCTCATAATTCATTTGGGAGCCCTATATCCATTACCCATCTCTGTAGCCCTGGCTAACGTTATTTAACAAAACTTTACATCCATGGCTAGCAAGTATAGGAATAATAATATATATTATTATTCCCAGCAGTAATAATTAGTATTTATAGTAAAAATAACGGCATCAAGCCACTATTAATCAAGCATCAGTTGTCAGCAATCAGCCGTGAGCTTTTAGCTCACGCTACTTACTTGTTCACTTAATTTTCAACACTTTAGCCATTGGGAAATATCCCGACCAATTAAATCTTGAAGCTGGAGGATATCCTCGCGATAGAATTCAATCAATTGCTTCCGCACTGCTGGTGATAACTTAGGTTTCCCACGATTTAAATATCTAATCTTGTTAACTAGTTTATCCCTGAGGCTAGTAGGAAGCAATGGACTCAGAATTGATTTAACTGGGTGCGGTTGGCTCAAAAATGATTCCAACGCTTTGTTCTTGGGAAGGCGAGGAGCTTGCCTAACTTTTTCAGATATATCTGGGGTAAAGGTATCGTCTATCTCCAAAAAACCAAACATATCTTTCAGCATACCTAGAGGATTATTATTCAAATCTTCGTATAGATAAACCTTAATCTGGCTTTTTTCAAACACATCATAATAACGCTTCATTTGGACATAGTAAAGTCCCTGGTGTTTATAGTGCCAGAAAGACCACCAGTTATTTTGAATGCGCTCCTCTTCTTGGGCAAGAGCCTCAGCAAAATCCAATGGTTCGCGCTCTTGCTTGAGTAAATGTAAATAGTTGGAATAGGCTCTTTCTGCTGGATCTCGAAGAATGGCGATCAGTTTGGCTTTAGGAATGTAGTACTTTATGCGTTCAACAGATTTCGCAATGTAGAGATAACTTGTAGATGCTTCACCAATAGCTACTTGATTAGTTACCTTTTTAAAGAGGGCACGATAGGCGTCAATATCAGTGACCATGAAATCAGCTTCTTTTTCATCTCCTAACCCACGAAAATCTAAATTTTCCCCTTCAAAAGCAAAAAACCTAGGTTCCTTGGCAGGACTCATGTAGATTTGCGGATGCTGCTTTAGATATCGATAAATTGAAGTAGTTCCAGCCTTAGCTGCACCTAGGATTAAAAAGTTGGGCATTTTCATGAGTCTATCTATTTATAGCAAGTCTTATACCCATGAGGTACAAATCTCTGGGTTTGAGGGAACAGGGAGCAGGGAGCAGGGAGCAGGGAGCACAGAGCAGGGAGCACAGAGCAGGGAGCAGGGAGCAGGGAAGAGGGAGCAGGGAGTAGAGAAGAGGGAAGAAGGATAAAATCCAGTGTACTTGATAGTGATGCAAACTGCCGTAGCAGACTGTCTATAGCAAAGGGAATCGGGAATCGGGAATCGGGAACAAAAATTATTACTATTGATTTCGGCTCCCTATATCCCTTGGTTATCTCTATTATCTAGTAGAACCCTTACCCATCTCTGTAACCCTAGCTAACATTATTTCACAAAACTTTACATCAATGGCGAGAAAGTATAGGTATAATAAATTCTGTTATTATTATTCCGTGCAGTAATAATTAGTATTGCTACTAGCAATAGCAGCTTCAAGCGACTATTAATCAAAAGTCAGTTGTCAGCAATCAGCAGTCAGCTGTTAGCTTAAAATAAACCCCACGTAGCGTACGCCAATGGGCAAGCTGATAACTGATAACTGATAGCTGAAGCTAACTAACCCTCCCCAAGATCAAGAGAACAAATCCCATGGCATTAGATGTCTTAAAACGCAATAACACTCAGTTAGGTTTAGCCCTATGCTTAGCCATTAGTGGAGCGTACGCATTTTCAGTAAACCAAGCTAATGCTCAGATTACTCCTGATACTACCTTGCCCCAGGGGGAAAGGTCTTTGCTAGACCTGGGCTCGGGTCAGGTAAATGGGGAAATTGTTGATCTCATTAAGGGAGGAGCAATCCGAGATATCAATTTGTTCCACAGTTTCCTAGAATTTAATGTGGGAAACGGACAAAGCGTTTATTTTGCTAATCCAGCTGGGATTGAAAATATTATTTCTCGGGTAACTGGTGGGAAGGCCTCTAATATTTTTGGCACCTTGGGTGTCAATGGTGGCGCGAATTTGTTCTTGATTAATCCCAAGGGGATTTTGTTTGGGCAGAATGCCAAGCTGGATGTATCGGGTTCCTTTGTGGGCACCACTGCTGATGGGATTGGGTTTGGAAATCAAGGAGTGTTTAGTGCGTCTAATCCAGAGCCTCCCTCACCATTATTGACGGTTAATCCTAATGTGTTCTTCTTTAATCAAATTCCCGGTAATATGAATCGTGGTAGTATTACCAGTCAAGCTAAGTTAGAGAAGCTAGCCGTTGATAACCTGTTGTTGCTTGGTGGTGATGTTGAGGTTATCGAAGATAGTAAGATATCCACCAATCAAGGTGGGAATATTCTATTAGCGGGATTGAGCGCAGCAGAAGGACAAGTAGCATTAACTAGAGACGGTAACAAGCTGGGTTTAGATTTTCCCGATGGCGTCAAGAAAGGGAATGTTGTAGTTAAGGATAGCGCTATAGAAACCTTGGTGCCAGAAGATAGCAATGTTGATGGTGGTGAGATTAGGATTATTGCTGATTCTGTGGAAGTAGAAACTTCCAACAATGATCAGGGGATTGTTACGATAACTGATAAGAATGGCAATAAAAGTGGTGATATAATAATAACAGCTGATAACTCAGTATCGATTAATTCTACTCCTGAGCAAGACCGTCAGGGAATCTTTACGATCACAAAGGAAGAAGGTGGAGAAGCAGGTCAAATCACTATCGATGCTGGCTCGTTGACACTAAACAATTCTCAAATAGCTCAGGGAATCTCCACTATCAATGATGTAAATGATCAGAATGCAGGTGGGATTTCTATAACAACTGATTCACTTGTGATTATTGATCCTATTCAGGGAAGTCAGGATGGAGGCTTGACCTTAACTGATGACGGAACAGGTGAACCAGGAGGAAGTATAATAACAAGCGTAGATGCTGTTGGCGGAAACATTACCATCACTACGACTAACATTGTAGTATCGGAAAACGAACCTACCATTCAAACAGACCAAGCTAATCAGGGACAAGATAGCAGTGCTGGGGATGTATCATTAGAGGTTAATGGTAATGTTACTCTCGCTGATAATACCAGACTTGATATCGAAGCTGAAAAGGATCAGGATATCCCCTCGGACGATGAAAAGATTAATGATATCTTTGCCAATACTGAAACAGCCAAAGATGGAAACATCGCTATCACCCTGCAAGGCTTATTGATAAATTTCAGGTTACAGGAAGGTCGGACTCCATTTAATGATATTTCTGCTATTAGTTTTACGGGGGATTTGTCTTTATCTGGGTTGTTGGAGATCAATGGTAAGCTTAATTCTACTCAGGATCCTGGCAACTTACCAATATCACTAGTTAACCCCTCGTAATTAATTGTTGCTAACTGTCCCAGGAGTGGAAAAGTAGCGCTAACTGAACCAAACAGGATCGACAAAGTTACTTCTACTCCTACCTCTGAAGTCAGTTACTTGCCCATGAGAGGAAAACGCCCCACTGCCAATACTCCTACTGCTTCTCGTCCCAAGAAAATAGTGGAAGCTCAAGGTTGGACTGTTGATGAAGATGGTACAATTATCCTGACGGTTGAACCGAATACTGTTATTCCTAACTATTGTATTGATAAGGATTGAGGCATCCGATAGTTTAGCTTGATGTTGAAAATTGCAGCAATTGTCAGCAATTAGATTACTGTTGGATAAGTATAGCGCGCTAGTTTAAATAGCTTCGGTGGAATCCTGTCACTATCGAAAATTACAGCAATTTCGGAAATAAAGCGATTCGTGCAAAGCCCGACGCTACGCTCCGGAAGCTGAGGCCTTTGGCCACGCTACGGGAACGCTTCCGCGCTTATGCGATCGCTTCCGCGCTTATGCGATCGCTTCCGCGCTTATGCGATCGCTTTCCACAAAAGAGCCTTGCTAAATCAATAGTTCAGCTCTTAAACACCCTGATCATACTTGACTAGGTACCTTCACCTTGCCGTTACTCTGTTGTGTCTGACTCTCTTCTTTTTGTTATATAGGGTTATTCTCGATGAACTCTTCAATTGCCTCTATAGGATTATGGGATTCGTCTTTTCCTACCCTAGCTTTACCCTTTTTAAGGTAGTTGTCCGCAGCGTCAACAAAATCACTATATAGATCAGGATTATCAATAGCTCCCAATTTAGAATCTTTTTCCGAATCTTTTATATCAAAATCAAGGCGTAACACACGCTTGGCATTATCCTCATTTCCTTGTCTAATTATTTGCCAGCAAACGTCCGCATTAACTTGATTGGGGGCAGGCATAAATAGATTACCTAGCTGTTGTGCCCAACCTACCATTCCCCAACTGTTAACTTCCTTGTAGCTGTATGGCTTTTTTACGTTACCTGTGCCAATAGAAACAATGGCTATATCATCGAGTTTAAGTTGCTTTTTATGCTTTGGATTAGAGGGATGATATGGAAGAAGTAGGGCATGAGCTATGGCAATCAGAGCCGGATTATTAACTGCAATACCCCCATCGATAAACGTTTTTTCTGGCACTTTTTCATTATCTAAATTATAAGGTTGAAAAAAAGTTGGAGCCGAGGCGGAGCAAACACATAGTTTCCAAATTTCAATATTGTCATACCATTGACGTTCTGATTTAGGGTTATTACTACAAAACCACATGGTTCTCCGTTTTTGAGTCCAATAAGCAGGAATTAATAAAACCGGTTTATTCTCAGAGATGTCACTGATTTTAGTAGAGCCAAATTGACCTTTTAATACAGCCTCTAGTCCCTGATGAGGGTATCGACCAACATTAAAAAAATTCCTAAGTATAGAAATATCACGCCAAACTTTCGTGTTATTTGGGAATATTTTTTCACCATTTTATTCATAAAGGTTTAGTAACTCATCAGCAGTTTTTCCTAGACAAATCCCAGCAGCTAGAAGAGAACCTGTAGACGTTCCAGCTACTAAATCAAAGTATTCATGCAATGGCTTGTCAAGTTTTTCTTCAAATTTTTGGATAATTCGAGCAGATATTACTCCCCGAAAACCACCACCATCTAAGCTTAAAATCTTGTAAGTCATAACTAATCTATCCCAATGATAAGATATCCCTGAGCAATTTAACGTAAGTACTCAGCACTTATATAGCATAGCGCTACGCGCAAGGCAAGAGGCAAGAGGCAAAAGGCAAAAGACAAAAGTTTACTACAACTGCTTTTTAGCTTTTATCAACGTCAAACACCTTAATGCTTAGTGCTATACCAACTTGCAACGATAAGCGTAATATTAAAAACTGACTACTTACGAAAAAAACTAAAATTTGGCGTGACTCAAACTTATGGATACGGATTGGTACGCAAGTTGGTATTACGAACAAATACCTGATATGGAGGGAGTAGACTTCAATTCTTTGTTATTGAAGTCTCCCTTTTTCAGTATACACCGAATTTAGCGACGTTTTTATTGAATGACTTCAGTAAATTTACTAGATTGAACTATTTATATACTCCTTTAGAGGAAAAACAAGGCTGTGAAAAAAACTCCCAACTCCATAATCCCCCTAAGTTTCTTCATCCATAGACTCGGGCAAATCAAAAATAATCACAAATTCCCCATCAGGCATCAGGCGTTTAAGCACCTGCAAATGCCCCTCGGCATCAGACCGGTTCCGGTACCGACCAACAACGACTCGTTGCATTTGTGGCAATAGGCGGATGATTGCCCAGGGGTATAGGCGTTCAGAGTAAGTCATACTTTAGGTATCTCCTTAACTGGGGGTCTAGAGCCAGCCTTCGGCCTTGGGAAAACTTCAGGCTGGCTCTTAACGCTTTCACGTCGATGTTTATATTATAACATAAAAAACTTTAATTATAACATATTTTGCAAATTTTTGTAACAAAGTCTTGAGGGAGTCGGGAGTCGGGAGTCGGGAGTCGGGAGTCGGGAATCGGGAATCGGGAATCGGGAGTCGGGAATCGGGAATCGGGAATCGGGAATCGGGAGTCGGGAGTCGGGAATCGGGAATCGGGAGTCGGGAGTCGGGAATCGGGTAAAAAAATTAGCGCTAGATAAATTTGGCTAAAGTATAGCGCTATTTTAAGCTCATCACTTAATTAACCCAAACAACCCTTAGCATGCATAAAGACTAGCGCTAAATAAAATGTAAAGTTTTGCAAAAAACCTAACACAACCTGAAATTCATGTGTTATATTAGATATAAGGTTAGCGCGATAGTAAAGGATCACAAAAAATGAACCAACAAACCAAGATAGTCGGAACTACCCAAGCAGCTTTTCTTCTAGGGATTTGCGTCCAACGAGTTCGCCAACTTCTCAAAAATGGCAGAATTAAGGGCGCTCAAAAAGTAGGCAGATTTTGGCAAATTCCCCTATTTAACGGCTTGCCTAGGGTCAGTCCTGGTCGCCGTGGACCCAAGGGAACCTGGAGAAGAGGTTTCCAGAAGGTGGCGACTTACATCCACGTCAACCAGAACGTGATTAAGCAAAATAAAAAGTACGACACCTATAAGCCTGTGCTCACTGTCAAACAAGGCAATCGCAACACCTACGGTCATTATGTAGAAATCAAGGGTCCATCTCGGTTAGTCTATCAACCCAATTGTCCCAAGGATTGTGGGGCTACGGTGTGGCTGGAAGTTGACCCTTGTGTAGAAATTCTCACTAAAGTCTTTAGTTAATTGCAAGATCAGTATTAGCTTGGGGTCATCCCAGCTGGAAGCTACTTGTTTGCGTAGCTTAAGAATCAAAAAAACAAGGTGTTAACTTGAAGGTTAAAACCTTAATGTTATTGGTCAAGGGTTCAAATCAAACAGCAGAAATGCTTCACTCGGAGTAGCGGACGCAAAAGTTATCCCTAGATGATTAGTAGATATACTTACTAGTCACATTCAGCGGACGCAAAAGTTATCCCTAAATACACTGATATATCTACAGATATATTACATTAGTTCTCAATTTATTCCCTTACCCTTGACTACTGTTCGTGTTATTTGTCACTCTAGCACCAGGAAAACTAATTAATAGTTCTTACCTACTAAAAACAATTGCGATCTGGTAAGTAATGTTTAGATTTGTTGCGGTAGTCAGGAGTTCATCTCTGTTAACCTTGGGTGCATTAGCAGTCGTTAGTAGCCTAATCTTGAAACCTTTAGAAGCTGGAGCTGCTGTTAATGATCAGAGTCTAATCTTCGTAAAGGATTCATGGCCACAGGAGCCAGTGCCAATTCCAGAGAACTTGAACAAAAGGGATAATCAAGTTTTAGGGAGCGACACTGTAACAAATCTCAACGCCATCGATATTAACCAACTACCGAGTCCTCCAGCCTCGGCAAAAATTAGTCAAGCCTTACCTCCAAACCTACCTCCGGGTATAGAGCTACCCGAGGATCGGCGGCGAATCCCTTTCCCCGAGCCTAGACGACCTCCCTCTCTGGAACCAGCACCAGAACCTCAACCTCCCCAGAAACTTCCTCCTGTGGACGAACTTCTTGACCCATCTGCTCCTAGCCCTGATCTACCGGACGAAATTCTGGAGGACATTCCAAAACGAATTGTCATTAAACGCTTTAATATTATTGGCTCAACGGTATTCAGCCAGGAAAAATTAGCGGAAATTACCGATCCTTTCCTCAATCAACCCATATCTTTCCCAGCATTATTTAAAATCCGGTCTGAGATCACGGAGTTATATGATAAAGAAGGATACGTTAACTCTGGAGCCTATATCCCACCTCAGCAACTTGAAGATGGGGTAGTTAGAATTGACATTATCGAAGGGGAATTAGAAGATATTATTGTCAAGGGTCTGAGTCGGCTTAATCCTAATTACATCAAAAGCCGTCTTGCGATCGCTACCAAGAAGCCTCTGAATGTAAGGCGCTTACTGAACGGCTTACAAATGCTGCGACTCGACCCTCTAATTGCCAACATCTCAGCTGAATTGTCGGCGGGTATTGAGCCTGGGGAGAGTTTGCTAGAAGTAAAAGTAACTGAAGCCGATACCTTCAGCACCCAAATAACATTAGATAATGGGCGCTCTCCCAGTGTCGGAAGCTTTCGGCGTCGTCCCCAAATTCGAGAAGGCAATTTACTGGGATTGGGAGATGCCTTAGAATTAAACTATACTAACACTGATGGTAGTGATACCTTTGATGTTAGCTATACCTTACCGATTAATCCTCGTAATGGTACTCTGCGCTTGGCTTATGGGACAACAGCTAGTGAAGTAATTGAGCCTCCTTTTGATAGGATAGATATTGACTCAGAATCACGGTTTTATGAAATAACCCTGCGCCAGCCTGTATTCCAAACTCCTACGGAAGAAGTAGCTATTGGTATCACCGGCTCACGCCAGGAAAGTGAAACATCTATATTAGATACGCCCTTTCCTTTATCAGCAGGAGCTGATGATGAAGGGCGTACGCGGATTAATGCCATCCGGTTATTCCAAGAGTGGACGAAGCGCAGTGAGCAACAAGTGTTAGCAGCTCGTTCCCAGTTAAGTATCGGGATTAGTTCAGGAGATACTACCATTAACAGGGATGAACCAGATAGCAATTTCTTCGCGTGGCGTGGTCAAGGGCAATGGGTAAGGCTACTGGCACCAAACACTATCTTATTAATCCGAGGGGATGTGCAACTAGCAGACCGAGGCTTGGTACCATTAGAACAGATAGGGATTGGGGGTTTACAGAGTGTACGGGGCTATCGCCAGGATCTAATTTTATCAGACAATGGTGCCTTTATTTCTGCGGAGCTGCGTCTGCCAATTATTCAGAATCATGATAGCGGAACTCTAGTGCAGTTAACTCCTTTTCTTGATTTTGGTACTGGCTGGAATAAAGACGATGAAAATGATATTGATGATAACACGATCGCATCCCTTGGTCTAGGTTTGCGATGGCAGCAAGGAGATTTACTAGAGGCTAATATCGGCTGGGGCTTGCAGTTGGTGGATGTTGAAACTAGAGATAGAACCTTACAGGAAGATGGATTCTACTTTTCGGTGATTTTTAGACCATTTTGAACAGAAAAAAAAATTCTAGATTCTAATGAATATAGCGTTTTTGATAGCGATGAGGTGCAGTAAGGGAGAAAATCAGCCATGGTAAAAAAAAAGATATATTGTGGTAGTATAGGTAGAGTAAATCGTAAATCCTTAGGGTTGAGGATAAAGAGGTGGATAAGGTTGCCTCTGATTGCTCTGCTAACAGCATTACTGTGCAATTTAGTACCTCCGGTTTTAGCAAAAATCCCACAAACCTTTAAGGTTGAAGGGTTGGAGGTTGAAGGGGTTGAAGGGTTGAAGGTTGAAAGGTTGAATGTTGAAGGGGATATTGCTCTTAAAGGGACAAACCTGAAACCGGCTAACCTACCCTACTCGAACGCCAAAGGCGAACAAGCTGTTAACTTTAAACCTGATAACTTTAAACCGGCTAACTTTAAACCTGATAACTTTAAACCTGCTAACCTTCAACCTGCTAACTTTAAAATTTCCACGTTACTTAAACAGGGCAAAGGTCTCTACGATTCAGGTAGATTCGCCGAAGCAGTAGATGTTTTAGAACAAGCTCTTGAGAGTAATCAAACTCAGGGAGATCAACTCTCAGAAGCGATGGTGTTAAGTAATCTCTCGTTGGCTTATCAGCAACTGGGGTTATGGACTCAAGCCAAGAATGCGATCGCTAATAGTGAAAAAATATTGCGCTCTCTAAAAGCCACCGATAAGTCTACAGGATACTTACAAGTGCTGGCTCAATCCCTAATGATAAAAGGAAGTATTGAGCTTGGTTCATCAGAAGCAAAAGCAGCAATGGAAAGTTGGGAGCAAGCTGCGGTAACTTATGGTGAATTAGGGGATGAAGCCGGTCAGATTCGGAGTCGGATTAATATAGCGCAAGCCCTACAAGAATTAGGAATGTATAAGCGGGCGTTGAATCTACTCAATCAGGTCGAGGAATCGTTAACTGCTCAACCTGACTCTTTGAACAAAGCGATAGGATTGCGATCGCTTGGAAATATGCGTCAATTAGTAGGAGAGCTGAGTCAATCCCGGGAAACCTTAGAAAAAAGCTTAGAGATTGCCCGAAACTTACCATCGTCTGAAGAGATTAGCGCTACATTATTTAGCTTAGGGAATACAGCACGGGCTCAGCAAGAATTAGACGAAGCTATTGATTACTATCAACAAGCATTCGATGAGTCATTAGATCCAATCACTAAGCTTGAAGCCCAATTAAATCAACTTAGCTTATTGATTGACAATAAAAGGATTGCGCAAGCACAAGCATTAATTCCTCAAATCTGGCCTCAACTGGAATCCTTACCTCTGAGCCGCCGCAGTATCTATCTGAGGATTAATTTTGCTCAAAGCCTAATGAAGGATGAAGTCAGAAGTATCAAGGATGAAAGAAATGTTCAGACTTCAGCCAAGAGACTTCAGCTTTCGGCTAAGACTGGGGTTGAGCCTTCTTATGAAATTGCGAAAATCCTAGCTACTGCAGTACAACAGGCTAAAGCATTGGGAGATAAGCGAGCGGAAGCTTATGCTCTTGGTAGTCTAGGTCAACTCTATCAGAAGAATCAGCAGTTACCAGAGTCTCAAGACCTGACTCAACAAGCCTTAAAGTTAGCTCAAGAAATCAATGCTCCAGATATTAGCTATCGCTGGCAATGGCAACTAGGACGTATTTTGAAACAGCAGGGGGAAGAGCAAAATGCGATCGCAGCTTACACCGAAGCAGTTAACACTCTCAAGTCTCTACGGAGTGACCTAGTAGCTGTTAACCAAGAGGTCAGGTTTACATTTCGAGAGAGTGTAGAGCCAGTCTATCGAGAATTCGTGCAATTACTGCTGCAATCAGACAGCAGGAATTCCAATCCCGACAACTTGGAAAAAGCCCGTGAGATCATTGAGTCACTGCAGCTAGCCGAACTAGATAACTATTTTCGCTCAGCCTGTTTAAACGCTACTCCTGTAGTGATTGATCAAGTCATCGACCAAGTTGATACTAAAGCAGCATTAATTTATCCTATCATATTACCAGAAAGCGTGGATATCATTATCCGCTTACCCCAACAACAACTGCGCCACTATAGAACAGAGCTTGCCCAAGACCAAACTGAATCTACTCTGGAAGAACTGCGTAAGTTTTTACAGCAGGTTCATCGACGGGCATTTTTACCAATGTCGCAGCAGGTATACAATTGGGTAATCCGACCGATTGAAGAGGATTTAGCTAACTCTCAAGTAGACACCCTAGTATTTGTTCTTGATGGAGCCTTGCGCAATATTCCCATGGCAGCACTTCACGACGGTAAGCAGTATTTAGTCGAGAAGTATAGTATAGCGCTAACCCCTGGACTAGATTTAATGAATCCCGAGCGCTTAGTCAGGGAAGATATCAAAGTCCTAACGGCTGGGTTGTCTGAATCCCGTCGGGGATCTGTACCTTTGCCGTTTGTAGAAGTAGAGCTAGAGAAAATTAAGGCTCAAGTTCCTAGTGAAATCCTCCTCAATCAGGACTTTACTGAAACCAGGTTGGAAAATTCTTTGGAAGCAGCTACTTTCCCAGTAGTACACATTGCTTCCCATGGTCAATTTAGCTCTGAAGCCCAGAAGACTTTCATTATGACCTGGGATAGTAATATCAATGTTACTGAATTGAAGGAATTACTGCAAACTACAGACCTACGGCAACCCACTCCGATCGAATTACTGGTGCTGAGTGCATGCCAAACAGCAACTGGGGACAAGAGAGCGGCTCTGGGTATAGCTGGTGTAGCGATAGAAGCAGGAGCACGTAGTACCCTTGCTACTATTTGGTTAGTAGATGATGAAGTCACAGCTGTGTTAATGAATCGGTTTTACCAGGAACTTACTGACAAATCAATCTCAAAAGCTGAAGCCCTCAATCGCGCCCAAAAATCAATTTTACAAGACCCAAGCTATGAACACCCTTATTTCTGGGCTCCTTATATCATGGTAGGGAATTGGTTGTAATAACGTAAGCTATCAGCAGTCAGCGGTCAGTGGTCAGCTGATGGCTGATGGCTGATAGCTGATAGCTGATAGCTGATAGCTGATAGCTGATAGCTGATAGCTGATAGCTGATGGCTGATAGCTGATGACTGATAGCTGATGACTGATAGCTGATAGCTGATAGCTGATGGCTTAAAGAAGAGCAAGCTATCACCAAGGATTACCAACTAAAGTAAAAGCCGCCCAATAATAGGGATGGGATAAATCTTCAGAGTTGAGAGATGCTAATTCTGGAGGCAAGGACACATTTGGTCGATCAGTAAGACTAGCCAAACTTACCTTTTGTTTCAACATCCCGATCTGAGCTTGTCGCAACGCTTCAGCCTTAATTGGTACAGTTTTAAGAGACTGATAAAATTCATTCATCAGCACTAGGGTTCCACCATCGCTGACAGACCACAAACTAGCTACTGCTGACTTGACATTGGCGCGAACCGCTAATCCCGCAAAGCCTAACTCAGCCTCTTTATCCCCGATGGCAGTTTGACAAGAACTCAGCACCAATAATTCTACCACTGGTGAGTGCCAACGCAATTCAGTGAATATATCTAAAGTCAGTTTACTATTCCAAAACTGAATATAAGACTTGTTTGGTTTTCCCGCCTGGAAGTCTGAATGAGTTGCCAGGTGCAGGATTTGAAAATTCTTATGATATCCCAGTTGCCACTGTAGATTAGTTAGGGTAAAATCTTTATTGAGGAAAGATTTTCCTTGCCAGGGATATTGGGTGATAACAGATAACTCTACTGGCACAGCAGGTAAAGGATTGTGATCATTAAATTCTGATGCTCCCATAGCCAAAACTTGGGAATTTTTCAGGTCGGTATAGACAGTATCTGTTAATTTGAAGGCAGGAATCAGGGCTAAACTATACTTTTCCACCAGAAACTCTTGGCCATCATGTAAGGCAGCAAAGGGCAAGTGGCGTAACCCCCCACCTAGACAAAAAATTAGATTGTTGATGCCTTGAGCTTTAAGGTCTGGTTCCACAGGCTCAATGATCCACTGATAGAGTTGTTGAGCTACTGGTAGATAATGTTTAGAGTGCCTACGAATAGGATTAGTAATAGTTTGGATAAACTCTTGCACTAGACTCAACAGAGCTTCCTTATTGGCTGCGGAGACACGCTTGTGAATGGGCTTACCTTCTGGTGTAATTAATACCAGCTCTAGTTGCTGGGGTCGCGGAACCATGTAGATAAGACCAGGCTTTTGACCAGTTTGATTGGTGATTTTGCCAAGAGTATCAGCAATTTCTTCCACAGTGATGGATTGGTCAGGGAAATTGATGTCTAGGTGATTCTGATATTGTTTTTCCCAAGTTTGTTCAATTAAAGGTACTGCTTCTACTACTTGGTTATTGTCCAGGGCTGTTCCAAAGTTGGGGGGATTAACAGCTGGTGATTGAGCAATAGTTTGAGTAAGAGCATTGGAGCCAATATTGTTAGACATTGGCTTAGTGACTTGTGCTTGCACCGAAAAAGCACTGATAGTTCCGGTGAAGTGTAGTGTCGCTAGGAACCAGCTAAAGCTAGTCGCTATTCCTTTCATAGTTACCTCACGGATAAAAGCAAAGGTAAGTAGTAAACGTAAGTATTTAGCGAACGCGCCCCGCGTGACCTACGGTCAATCGCGCTACGCGCACTTTACACGAAGGCACTTACCCAGTCAGCTTTGGAATCAAGCAAAACTTAGGAATTTGGCTGAAACTGGCCAGTAGATAAGTTTTTCTTGACAAATCTCCGTTTTTCGGATTATCCTGATTAGGATTAGCTGAAAGCTAAACGCTAAACGCTGAATACTTACGATTAGAAAGAGCAAAACTGACAGCAGATGGATTTTTGCTCCATCTGTCAGAATAGTCAATCTTTCTTAAAGCAATGAGTAATAGCAATCCTATTTAATGGGAATTAGGATTGCTGATTAGACTTGCTCTATAGTACTTATCCGCCTTGAGTTAACTATTTATGCAAGAAAGAAAATTAATTATTTAAGAAAGGTATTGCGCTATAGTAACTCAATCTTCTTCAGCTGCTTCAACCCCAAAAACACGGTTAAAGGATTTGAGAACCTTATATCCTGAATCAATCGACTCCAGGGGGTCTTTACGCAAGCGGTGCCGTAAACATAAGGTAATCACCCGGCGGATATCATCCACTGTAACTTCAGTTCGTCCTTCAAATGCAGCCAGAGCCTNCTCTTCTAGGGGTCGGGTTTGCACCGCCATCCGGATGAATAGTTGTAATCTTTCGGGGTTGTCCCCGCGAATTACCTAAGTCTTACCCCTCCTGGTAAAGGAGGCTCTTACTTAGAACAAGCCGCACATCCTGATTTAGTGGAGATATTGAAAGAACCCGATTTTCGAGTTGCGACTCTCCCCACGTAAGTACCTATTTTTTTACCTTTAGTTACCACAGCACGAACAATGTCCCCTGTTTGGAACCCTTTATGCACTTTGGTTCTTGAGCAGTAACGAATGGGGAATCCGTACTTGTTGGTTCGACAAAGTTGACGAGTGCCGTGACCTTTGGCGGTAATTATCAAAGGATGGGTTACTTCGATAACCAATGTTTCAATTTTTCCGACGTTTGCAGCATCTAACCAATGAGTCTTAGGGAGGTTTTGGCGACATCGGTTAAACTTAGTCAATCCGCCGCTACCAACTTCGACAGGCAACCCAATAGATTTTAGTTCATGGTACAACTTCCAGCGAGTCGCATTAACAGATGCCGCATCAGCTAAAGGTCGTTTTGCTTGAGCTTTAACCCGCCTCAAGACATCAGGCTTTCCAGACAAGAAATGCTCAACCTCCTGATTAGACTTAGCTTGATTACATGAATGACACGCGATAGCTAAATTATAAACTCTATCAGAACCGCCTTTAGATAATGGCTTGATATGCTCAATCTCTAACTGAGTATCTGTTGTCCCACAGTAAGCACATTTACGATTCCATTTTTCAAGTAGATACTCTCGAAGCTCGTAACCGTAAAGCGTACCTTGCTGATACTCGATCCCAGATATTTCAGGATTTTGCAGTTTCTGAGTATCAAATCTAACCAACTCTTGAGAGAACCCTGTAATGGGACATAAACGAGTTAGTTTTTTGACCCAAGTTAAAATGTTGTAAACTCTAGACATCAGACTAGGAGCTAACCAGCCTTCTGACCATGGTCGGTTAAGAAACCTGGGCTTGCGATACCGAGTTTTACGATTGCGACGGGCGCGCCTTAACTGTCTACGAGAAGTCAAAGCGTCTCTAATTTGAAAGCCTCTATGGGTAAGTTCACCTCCCCAAACCACTCTGCTATTTTGAACAATGGCCAAACCACTTGTTTTTGCACCAGGGTCTATTTTGAGCTGATGAGTATGAGTTATTGGCTCTTCTATTTCCTCCGTTAAAATTATAGTAAATGGGTAACGACGATAGACCTTAGCTTTGCCTGTCGAAAGTATAATTCTAGCTCTCGCCGGTTTGCAGGGGTCTAAAGGTTGTCGATTTTTATTTAGTACAAATACACGCATAATTGTGTTTCCTCCTATTGCTAGGGTAAAGTTAGCTTAGTCAAAGTTATTTCTCGGTACTTTCCTGATCGCACTGACTTAACTCAACTAGGTCTGTTTAACGACCGGGTTCTAGAGCTGGGGACTAGCTACGCATCCCCAGGTAGGACTTTAACTCTTGGAAATAACGGAGTTCTTATAGAACTTAGACTGGTCAACTATGAGCTTTTCACAAGCTCCCGCTATAGTCTTTTCGCGCAGCGGAGGCCGTAGGCCACGCGGGGCGCGTTCGGCTACGCCGAAAGACTTAGCGGTGAGTTATTGACTTTAGATAGCTCCTCAGGCAGCAAGGGTAATTGATTATGGGTGTAGGCAGTTTTCCCCTATGTTACACTTTTAACCTTCAGGGGGCTAACCGACACGAAGAAAATCACGAAGAAAGTATGGCAAGCTACACTGGTTAAAGATAGTGCCATTATTGCAGCCCCAAATATCATGAAACGACCCATCCAGGCTGTTCAATCCACCTACTATGGTAGACCTGCCCAGCGGACACCGCCACCAGACTTACCCTCGCTGTTGTTAAGTGAGCGGATTGTATATTTGGGTATGCCCTTGGTGAGTGCGGTAACAGAATTAATTATTGCCGAACTGTTGTATTTACAGTACGACGACCCAGACAAGCCCATTAAAATTTACATCAATTCCACCGGCACATCCCGTTACGATGGCCAACCCGTGGGTTTTGAAACCGAAGCCTTTGCCATCTGTGACACCATAAATTACATCAAGCCCCCTATCCACACTATTTGTATTGGTTCAGCCCTTGGGATGGCAGCGATGCTCCTCTCCGCAGGAACCAAAGGCTGTCGGGCAAGTTTACCCAATGCCACTATTGTCCTACATCAGCCCAGGAGTTATGCCCAGGGTCAAGCCACGGATATCCAAATTCGTGCTCAAGAAGTTCTGACCAATAAGAAGACGATGCTCAATATCTTGTCTCGCAATACCGGTCAAGACCAAGAAAAAATTGCCAAGGATATGGATCGGTTCCTTTACATGACACCTCACCAAGCCCAAGAGTATGGTCTGATCGACAGGGTGCTAGAACCTCAAGAGCTTGATACTCCGATTCCTGCTGGTATTACTTAAGTTGTAAGTTATCAGCAATCAGCAATCAGCAATCAGCAATCAGCAATCAGCAATCAGCTTATGCGCTACCCACAGGCTAGAAGCCTGTGCCACGCAAGCTACTTGAGGTGCTATCACCTTCCCACAATCTAGTACTAACTCGGAGCAAATTATGCCAATTGGTGTGCCCAAAGTTCCCTACCAGATGCCAGGAAGTCAGTATACTGAATGGATTGACATCTACAACCGTCTCTACCGGGAACGGATTATTTTTCTAGGCAAAGAGGTTGATGACGAAATTACCAACCAAATCATTGCCGTCATGCTATATCTCGACTCTGAAGATAATAGCAAAGATATCATACTCTACATAAACTCTCCTGGTGGTTCAGTCACCGCAGGCATGGCTATTTATGACACCATGCAGCATATCAAATCCGATGTAGTAACCGTTTGTGTTGGTCTAGCTGCTTCCATGGGGTCTTTCCTGCTAGCTGCAGGTAAAAAAGGAAAACGGATCGCCTTGCCTCACTCCAGGATTATGATTCACCAACCCTCTGGGGGAACCCGTGGACAAGCTACGGATATTGAGATTGAAGCTAGGGAAATTTTGCGGATCCGCCATCAACTCAATGAAATCTACGCCCAAAATACTGGTCAAGCCCTAGAGAAAATCGAAAAAGACATGGATCGGGACTTTTTCATGTCAGCCGATGAAGCCAAGGAGTATGGCTTGATTGACCAAGTCATTGACCAGAGAGCACCCTAGAGTGTTGGTCTGGTCAATTTGATCAGAACTTACACTGCCAAGGCGGTTATTAACCGTAATTGCACTTTGATTTATAACTGGAAAGCGGGTTGTAACCGTCTTGGTGAGTAAGGGCTGTTTGATGATCTGGTGATGAAGTAATATAAAGGGAAAAGTAGTTACATTATTCAGCAGGGTACTCTATATATAGGAAACAAATAAGTCTGTTTAAACGCTTATTGATTACTTATCCCATTGATGAATCTGGCTGATTGCTATCGCTTATTGGGTGTAGGCCCAGGAGCGAAGCAGGTTGAAGTAAAGGAGTCTTATCGGCGTCTGGCACGTCGGTATCATCCTGATATTAACCCTGGAGACAAGCTTGCCCAAGAAAAGTTTATTCGGTTTACGGAGGCTTATAAGCTTCTCCTCAGTGTTATCAAAGAGTCTGACCGTGAACCAGTATTAACCTCCGCCACTAGCTTTGGTAATCAGAGTAATCAGCCTGAGGACTCACATCCCCCAACTTCAACTTGGGTAACACCTAAGCCACCATCCGTTGAATTCAATCAACCCCTATCAGCAGTTGAACAACAGCTGAAGTGGGATTCCTATCATCAACTCCAGCAATTGCTTCGAGAGCGACGGTTGATGAGAGCGATCGCATTAGTCGAAGCCTTGGCCCAAAGAATGCCCCAAGACCCAGAAGTGCGTCAGTGGCAAGCGATCGCTTATCAAAGTTGGGCAAGACACTTGCTTAAACAGCACAAGCTCGATAAAGCTAGAAATTATCTCAGAAAAGCCCTCAAGACTGACCCCTACAATAAGTCTCTGTGTGCTCAGATAGAACAGGATTTTCTTGTGATCGAACAGATGATATAGCAATTCTTATTTGGGTGAGGTACTTTCCTCCTGGGTTTTAGGGAGCAGGGAGCAGGGAGCAGGGAGTAGGGAAGAGGGAAGAGGTAAAAAATTCTGTATGAGAAACGCTATATAGGGTTGGTATTGGTCAAGATGTAGTGGTTTGGCTACGCTCTGGTACTGGTGTTGCGATCGCAACTGCGCTAAATACACGCACGCTACTTGAGGTGCGCACACTACACGAACGAGGTTTATTTTAAGCTGACCGCTGACCGCTGACCGCTGTTCGCGTAGCGTGCGCGTAGCGCATATGCTTACCTACGAAATTCAGCAACGCCATTCCGGATTCACGGGAAATTACCAGGGAATTAACAAAGGGTTTGGAACATAAGCGTTAAACCTTTAAAACTTTGAAACGTTCAACACTTCCAACTCATTACCTGTCCCTATCAAAATTGTTCGATCGTACCTGCAATGGATAACGCTCATGCATTAGTTGTTGGCATCGCCAACTATCAAAACATCAACCAACTCCCAAACACTATCCTCCAAGATGCTCAGAACATTTACAACCTGCTGATTGACCCGGAATACTGTGGCTATTCACCTGAGAGGGTGCAATTACTGCTAGATACTAAAGCAACTAAGGCAGCACTCAGTGAGGCATTAGCAAATCTAGCCCAACAGAGTAACAAAGACTCTACCGTTTTGATTTATATTTCCAGTCATGGGGGACAGATTAAAGAAGGTGCTTACCAAGGAGAGTACCTGTTACCAGTAGACACAAACCTGACATCCGGCGGATCATTATTAGCTCAAACTGCCATTTCTGGCGATCAGTTTACCGAGGCTCTACGGGCGATTCCAGCTCGGAAATTAGTCGTTGTTTTTGACTGCTGTCATGCTGGCGGCATTGGTCAACCCAAAGATGTGGATGGGTCTACCCTTAAACAGGGCTTACCAGAAAAGTATTATGACTCCCTCACCCAGGGACGAGGTCGGGTTATCCTCGCTTCTTCTCGCAGCAGTGAACAATCCTATGTTTTACGGGATGCTGAAAATAGTCTGTTTACCCAACACTTGCTGGCTGGGTTGAAAGGGGGTGCGATCGGTTCAGGGGGAGTTATCCGTATCCTTGACCTTTTTAATTACTTACAGCCCAGAGTTACCAGTGATCAGGCCAATCAGCATCCCATTCTCAAAGCTGAGATTGAGGACAACTTTCCCATCGCCCGTTACCGAGGAGGAAAGGCGGAAACGCCAATGCCTCTAACTTTGCCTAGTGATGATTACGAGTACGATGTCTTTATCAGCTATCAAGCCAAGGGAGAGGATAAGCCTTGGGTGCGCAAGGCGTTGCTGCCTTACTTGGAGTCACAGGGGCTAAAGGTTTATCTTGATATTAGCTTTCCCTTGGGCGTACCTATAATTACCAGCATCGAAGGTGCTATTGAGCGAAGTCGCTATACTCTTGTGGTACTTTCCCCAGCTTACTTACAGAGTAGTTATGGTCAGTTTGAGAACGTGGCGAGTCAACATTTCGGACTAGAAGAAAGTCAGTATCATTTAATACCGATTCTACGGGTCGAATGCACGCCACGACTGGGACTGCGCATGCTCCCCTTGTTGGACATGACTGATCACGATGAGTTTGAGACTAACATAAAACGCTTGCTTTACCAACTGTGGCAGCCCCCATCGAGGAGAAATGGTTGATGGAAAAACCTAAAAAGTACCCTCAAGGATACTGTCAAAGCCTGAAATAGCCACTACAATATAGTTGTCATTTAATCTAGAGATCTCTTTAGAGATTTCAGTGTTTATTATAGGTTTAATACTTCAGGCTTGTATCTGCATCAAACCAGAATTTCCTATAGGTAAGGATTAGGATGCAGGCTACAGAATACGACCTCTTTATCTCCTATGCAGATGCTGATCGAGCTTGGGTAGAAGGCTATTTACTAGATGCCTTGCAACAGGCTAATGTCCGCTATCTGGTAGAAACTGCCTTTACTCCTGGTGCGCCTCGGATAGCAGAATTTGAGCGTGCTATTGAGCAAAGCGATCTCACGTTACTGGTACTCTCTGATGCCTATCTGGCCAATGATGTCACCGAATTTATTCGTTTGCTAGGTCAATCCTATGGCTTAGACAAAGGGATTTGGCCAGTTATCCCTATGATCAGGGATGAAACTCTGGAATTGCCCCCTAGCCTCAGTGCTCTCGTACCACTGAAGGCAACCGATGAAGATGAATCGGAAAAGGCAATTGAACGCTTGTGTCAGGATCTACAACGTTCAGTGCCTGACGCTCCATCTAAACCAGAATGCCCTTATCTTGGCATGAGACCCTTTAGTGAGGAAAACAGCGATCGCTTTTTTGGGCGTGATGATGACGTAAAGATACTCGTAGACCGCTTGCGTCATCATAATTTTGTGAGTGTAATTGGTCCGTCAGGTAGTGGAAAATCTTCCTTGGTATTTGCAGGTCTAATTCCGGCTTTAGAGCGAAGTGGACTTTTTGGGGATGGAAAGTGGTTAATTCGCAAAATCCGTCCTGGTGAGGAACCTTTGGCGGCTTTAAAAACAGCATTAGGAAGTGACCTAGCTGATCCAACCTTAGCAGTTACTACAGGTTTAGCGACTGAAGACAATGCTCGACGATTACTTTTAGTGGTAGACCAGTTTGAGGAAGTATTTACGCAAGCTGAGCAAGAAGCAGTACCTTTTCAAGATGTTTTACTGGGTCTACTGGAAATTCCTGACTGCTATGTAATTTTGACCGTCAGAGCAGACTTTTATCCTGAACTAATGGAGTCTATGCTATGGGACCAGATTCAAATATCTCGGCTGGAGATTGTTCCTCTCAATGCTGAGGGATTGCGTGAAGCCATTACCAAACCAGCCGAAAAAGTCAAAGTTTTTATAGAGTCAGTGCTAGTAGAGCGTTTGGTGGCAGATGCTGCTGAGGAACCAGGAGTTTTGCCCCTAGTGCAAGAAGTAATGGTGCAGTTATGGGAGAACATCGAACGACGATATCTGCCCCTGAGAGCCTATGACACCCTAGTACTGAACAGCACAAGCTATGAAAATATAGATGGTAGCAACCGTAAAGGATTGCAGGCTGTAATCGCTAATCATGCTGATTCTACTGTTTTCAAACTGCCCGAAAAACAACAGCAGATAGCTCGTCGTATCTTCCTACGCTTGATTCAGTTTGGTGAAGGAAGTGTCCATACTCGCCGCCAGCAGTCAGTTGAACAGTTACGTTCTTTTAGTGATGACCCAAGACTGTTTAAAGAAACATTGAACCATCTGACAGATTGTCGCCTGTTAACACTGAGTAGCCCTCAAGTCCGGTCTAGCTTTACAGAGCCAATGATGAAAGAGGCAATGGAATATCTAGCAGAGAATCAGCCGCTAGCGCTCAGTGGTAGTTACAAAGTAGCTAATTCCCAGACAAACTCCGATATCTATGTAGATATTGCCCATGAAGCCTTAATCAGTGGTTGGCCAGCTCTAGATATATGGATTAATCAACGTTGGGAGGCAGAACAAATCCGTAGAAGGCTAGTGTACAGAGCTAAGGAATGGGAACGGCTTCAAGGTAAGGGTGGTTTACTCGACGAGGTTGAGCTAGCTGAGGCGGGGCGCTGGTTGAGTAGTCCTGATGCTGATGAGCTGGGCTATGATGAGATGCTACTTGAACTGGTAGAAGTGAGTGATCGGGCTATTCAGGAAGCTAAAGAGCGGGAAGAAGCAAGGAGACAACGAGAGTTAAAACTGATTCAAGAAAGGCTAGAGGAAGAAAAGAAGGTACGCAAGGCAGTTCAGAGTAGAAACAGAACTTTAATCTATGGCATAGGGGGAGTCGTTACAGTAACTCTGGGGCTTATGATAGCGCTAAAAGTAGCTTCTCAGCGCCAGGTTACTACTCTGGCTCTTTTGTCCGAATCTCAACTTTCTCGAAATGACCAGCTTGAGGCACTGATGGTAGGTGTAAAGGCAGTCAAACAATTGAAATGGTGGATGCCGAATCGTATCCACGTTCAGGCTGTAGCAACTCTACAACAAGCTGTTTATGAAACCCAAGAACTTAACCGATTGGAAGGACATCTGGAGAGTGTCAATAGTATTAGTTTTTCTCCAGACGGCAAAATTTTGGCTTCAGCTAGTGATGACCATACAATTGTGCTTTGGAACCAAGATGGAAGCAAGCTTAACACTCTCCGAGGACACAAGAGACGGGTTAGAGGTATTACGTTTAGTCCTGACGGTAAACTTCTCGCTTCTGCCAGTGCTGATAAGACTGTAAAACTCTGGGATTCGGATGGCAAATTGCTCGAAACTGTTGAGGCTCATGATAGTCATGTCAATCATGTTAGTTTCAGTCCCAATGGTCAGATGTTTGCCTCAGCTAGCCGTGATGGCACAGTCAAGCTCTGGCATTTTACAAGAGGTAAGCAACAGGGGACAGAAAACGAAGAACAGTTCTCTTCTTCTCCTGTTTGCTGTTCAGAGTTAAAAGTTTCAGACTTGTGCAAAAAAGCCCATGATGATTGGGTCAATTATGTTAGTTTCAGTCCAGATGGTAAGATATTGGCTACTAGCAGTAATGATAAAACCATCAAACTCTGGAACGTGAAAGAATGCTCATTACTGAAATCTCTCGAAGGCCATGAAGATTATGTCACAAGTGTCAGCTTTAGTCCTGACGGTCAAATGCTTGCCTCAACCAGTCTCGATAAAACAGTGAGACTTTGGAATGTGACTCAAGGTAAGTTCCTCACCTCACTTAAGCATAACCACCTAGTGAAGACTGTCAGTTTTAGTCCTGACGGTAAAATGCTTGCATCTGGGAGTGATAAAAAGGTACTTTTGTGGGATATAGAGGGTGGGGTGTCGGATATCGAGCATAAACCAGTGGCAGTCCTAGATGGCCACAGCAATGATGTTAGCACTGTAAAGTTTAGTCCTGATGGTAAACTCATAGCATCGGGTAGCCTTGACAATACGATCAAGTTTTGGAGTATTGAAGCTAATCACCACATTATTAGATACAATAGGGGTATTGATGGTGCCCGTTTCAGTCCCAATGGCAAAATTATTGCTATCCCTGCCTGTGATGGAAAGATCTACCTTTCGGATTCTAAGGAAATTACCTCTAGAGCGGGAATCCTAGATTCCGAACCTCATGGGGAGTGTATTAAAAGCATCAGCTTTAGCCCTAATGGTCAGAGATTAGCCTCAGCAAGTGACGACAACACAATTAAACTTTGGGATGTAGCTAAACATAAGTTACTCGAAACCCTTAATGGGCATAATGATTACGTCACGAGTGTCAGTTTCAGTCCCAATGGTAGAATCTTAGCATCCGCCAGTGGTGACCAAACGATTAAGCTCTGGAATGTTGAGAATGGAAAATTACTTAACACCCTGACAAGAAAGGGGAAAGATAGTTTCGATTTCACGAGTGTCAGTTTCAGTCCCAATGGCAAGCTGTTAGCCTCTGGGAGTGACGACTCAAACATCGATATTTGGCGTTTAGATGATATTAAGAAGAGTCGAGATAGTAAGCCACTGAAAACTTTTAAAAAACACCAGCAGGAAATTGCCGCTGTCAGTTTTAGTCCTGATAGCAAAATGCTTGCCTCTGCTAGTTGGGATCGCACCATCAAACTCTGGGATGTGAACAAGGGAGTAGAAATTGAAACATTCAATGGACACAGAGGTGGAGTGACCGATGTAAACTTCAGCAGGGATGGCAAAACCCTAGCTTCTAGTAGCACCGACAAGACACTTAAACTCTGGAGTGTGAAAGATGGTTTTCTAATCAAAACCTTGCCAAGCCATCAAAGTTTTTTCAAAAGTGTTCAATTCAGTCCAGACAGCAAGGCTTTGCTAAGCAGCGACAAGAATCAAACGGTGATTCTATGGAACTTAGATCCAGAGCATCTTTTGCAGGAAGGATGCGATCGCCTACAGGACTATCTAAAAACAAATCCTAAGGTCAAAAAGAGCGATCGTCAAATTTGCGATAATCTCTAGAACAGATTTAACCGAACCTTCAACCCTGTCACTAAATTATTTTCAACCGAATTATCATCAATATTAATTAAGTAGCGTACTGAAGCCGTCACAGCAATATTTTTATTGGGTCGGTAGATTGCCAGCGCACTAACTTGAGGTCGTACATTCACTTCGGACCTGCCGGAAAAATTCTGGTTAATTACAAGAATCCGAGAGTCCAAAGCTGTTTCTAGCTTAGGTGTAACATCATGACGTAGGCGTGCTCCCAAAGTGTTTTGAAAGAGATTATTATCTCCTCGTGACCCTACTCTCAGTTCGTAGAACGAATTCAAGCGCAAATTAGTTGCTAATTGGTCGTCTCGATCTACAAGGAGTTGAGCTGAATTTTCAACTAGTAATGAAAAACGTTTTAATCGCTGGTGTACATATCCTAGCTGAACATAAGTACCTCGTGCTACTTGCTGTCGTACTGCTAAGTTAAGATTGAGGAAATTGTAATCAGGTAAGAAAGACCTCACTACCAATACTCTTCCAGCCTTGGCAGAAGCAATTAGACGGGTTTTTGGACTTAGCTTCGGTGTTGCTAGAAGTCGAACACTGTTGACAAATAATAACGCTGTGTCAAAGCCAAATTCAGTATTAGTAGAAACTGAAGATTCCAAAATCAACTGGATATCTGGTTGACGGGACGGACGTGGACGAAGGATAACCTGAATGTCACCGAGTCCGTCACAGACATTATCTAACTGCTCTACTTCCTCGTTGTCAGATTCGAGAGGTTGACGCAACGGACCTGAACGAGGGAGAATCCGAATGTCACCGAGTCCATCACAAACATTATCTAACTGCTCTGTTTCTTCGTCGTCGGATTCGAGAGATTGATTAGTAGTGGCTGGGGAATTTTGGACAAAAAGAGTCTCTGAACTTTGTAGAGCAGGTTCTATAGCAGTAGAGTCTTGATTCCCAGAACTCCAGGTTGGATAAAGAGAACTGCTAATTACTTTCAGAGGTATAATCACCGAAACTGATTCTGGTAGATTTTCTACATAAATTCCTATATCTTCAATATTTTCCAGCGTAGGTTGTTCTAGTAACTCTGCTTTGGAATTTGCTTTTGCACTCTGGGTTAAGTTATAAATAACCCAAACAGCTAGAGAACAAAAGACAAAGTAAAGTACTCGCATAATTTTCAATTCAATACATGATTTATAGTTCATATCAATGCTATAAACTGTCTCTAAAAAAGAGTTATTTTATCTGGGTTTAACTGATTTACTGTAAAATTGAAGATGTTTTTTAATCTGGAATTATAGAAAGTTGAACTATTGAAGAGGTTGTTAACTATGAATCACCCTAATCAAAACTCAAACTATTCAAAGTCTTCTCCTGTAGGCGGTAGCGGTTCTAGTTCTATAGGAGAACCTCCATCTAGTTCCGTCCTTTGATCCTCTAGTGCTGCCAGTGTTTCAACTCGGACTGCCCTAATTGTCTTCTGAACTTCAACCGGTTCTACTGCTATAGCCTCCTTCTGTCCCGGTCCCAAACCATAGGCTAGTGTAGTAGTCTGGTAAAATCTCAAAAGGTCGAATGATTGTACCTCTCCAACAATTCCATTAGTTACTGACACAGTTTCACCACCTTGAAGAACTACCGTATCTCCATCCTGACCAGATACCCTAATCCCACTATTAGTAAGGGAGAAAACCTGTGTTGTGTTGTTGGCAGAGTCGTGTCGCACAATTACAGCACTACTGCGCGTTGGTCCTAAAAGCAGATTTTGGTCTTGAGATGGTTCTGAAAGCTTTGCTCCCAACTCCACCAAAGAGTTTCCTGGCGTTCTAATTTCAGTCAGAACGCTATTTGGTGGATTCATCGTTAGAAGAGTTCCTTGATTTAGCTTAAAGATTGTCGCTTCTGTAATTAAATCAGATTGCTCTTGAGCTAAACGTTTGACTGCAATGGAATTCACTTTTTGGAGATGATGTTTTTGAGATATAAAATCTATTTTTGTAGGAGTTAAAGCAAGATTAAAGCGCTCCAAACCAATATCTTCTATGTCTGGTCTTTCTTTAAGTTTAAGACGAGTAAGTCCCTTTTCAAACTCAAATTTAGCACCAGGTAAAAATCGCACAAAAGTTCCCTCATTAAACAGCAGGTCTGCATTTGATCTTGAAGTTTGATCCACAGTCAATCGAGCCGGAGGCTGTAAAACTTTTCTGAGAATATTGTCAAGCTTTTTTTTACCTTGATAGGCACTTACTCGACCGGAATAATCACATATCCTTGCCTGGTTGAGATTATTTGTTGCTGACCCAGGTTCAATGCATTTTTGAGCTTGTACAGGGCATTCGCATTGTTGAGCTTGTACGGAAACTGAAAAAAACAGTCCAATAAAACTACTAGCAACAAATCCTTGATTAAAAAAGAACTTATGTTTCATCAGGTATCATCTCTCTATATATTTTGCAAAAAAGCAGCAAGTAATTTCCTATTGATAATAGTCAATAGAATATGGTTTAATTAGCAAAAATCATCATTTATTAACGTCAGTTTTGGATGAGGACGAGGGAAGCAGGTAGACTGAAAGTGTCAACCGTCAACCCCCCGCTTGCTCAGGGTAAGCGCATATTGTCAATAAACTGGGGGTAGTTATCAATAAACCCGGTCTTGTCTTGATGCAGTCGCTCATGGTTTGAATTTACCGTAAGATAGGGTCGCCTTATTAAAAAATATTTAACCCTTTTCTGCATAACCTGCTAACTATAAAGGCTCCACTATCTAAGGTTTTGTCTCCGGGGAAACCCCCAAGACCGCGCTGCATCGCTATTTTGCTTATTGACAATGGATTTTATAGAGATAGTGTTCATTCAATTCAATAAACACTATATGTAGGAATCAAAAAATTAGATGCGTTTACCCTGCCCGCTTGCCCCCCTGGGGATTGAGCCACTATTGGAGCTATTCACACTAAGCTCAAGAAACTGCCAGCTAATAAACTTTGACCTGATGACCAAATTCTTCGTGCCATTTCTGCTTTTCTCCAAAATTACTACTTAAGGTAGATGCACATTATGTTTGTTTGATTAGACACATCCCGTTCGTTTAGGGTGTACTACAGATAATATAGGATATTTCTATTTCTAAGATTTTCCCTAAGACCTATCTTGTGATTAGATAGTTTTGTAAGAGAGTTACGAGTAGCAGCCAACAATTGAACGAGTTCAACTCTTCACCCGTACCATCAAGAGGTGGTAACAAGCTGGAGTTGGTGATCTATGTTACCCTGATCTGATTATACTGAGTACTTACCCACTAAGCTTATTCCTATCCGAAATGTTTCTAAAATTTTTAGTTCTCTAACTAGTGGTCTATCAGTTTTAATTGTGTGACTATAGGGTTTACAAATGAGATGTAAATTTAGGAGGTCGTTTTTTATTGTCCAATAAAACTCTGAATCTCTTTTACCTCTTGCTTTTTGCCTCTTACCTTTTGCCAATTCCTGCCAGAAATGGTTGACAACCCATATATAAAACAGGCTTCTATGTGGCACAGGCTCAGGCTTCTATGTGGCACAGGCTTCTAGCCTGTGACCTAACGAATGCTTACCTCTTGTCTTGATGCAGCGCGGTCTTGGGGGTTTCCCCCAAGACCGTAATGGTGCGTTTGAGCCGTAATTAAATTCGCCACGGGTCGCACCTCTGCATGGCTTATTCAAAAGCACCTCAAGTAGCACCATTAGTAGCGCGTAGCGCTATATAGCAATCCTAAATCAATTGAGAGAATGTTTGTTCCCTGTTCCCTACTCCCTGTTCCCTGCTCCCTGTTCCCTTTGCTATAGCTGTTCGCGTAGCGTGCGCGTAGCGCATAAGCTGATAGCTTACAAACCATCTTTAATAAATATCTTTCGAGTTAGCATTCAAGTAGGGGCGCTTCATATCAATTCCAAGCAAAGAAAAGTTGTGGAGGATAAAATTCATCCGACCTTCTGCAGAGTCGTGACCTTGTAGCCAAGCTTCTAGTAACGCATTAGCAACAATTTGGCAGCGATTCATGCCTAAATCTTCTTTAGGCGTAAATTTATAATCCGGTTCTTCTGATAGAGCCAGTCCTGGTAACAGCTGCTTGGTAAACAAAGGCACCACTTCATCTGGAAGTTCCAGGGGTTTGTACTTTGGATGAGTAATATAGAAATTAGATTGAATCTGAACATTGTTAAGAATATCATAAAAAACATCAAACAATCCAGGTATAGAAGAATCCAGTCGTTGATTTCGTAAAGCATCCAGTAATTCCATAATCAAAACCTTAGGACTTAGGCAGGAATACGGCTAGGACAAGTGAGTTCAGAGAATTATGAATACGTTGAAAATGTTAACGTTTTGATTAACGATTGCAGTCCCACCGTTTTTAGCGATCGCGATTCGTTCTAAATCCACCTCATTACTAATGAGAAAAGGCTGGCCTGCGCCGACAAAGTCTTTGGGAATAATGCGAGGGTGTCTGTTGTCTTCGCCTCCTTCAATCTTGTCGACCTGATATTCTGACACATCTGTCATGAAGTCCAAATCTTTGATGGAATCCATAAAGCTTTCCGAAGTTGAAAACAGAGCAGAACCAGCAGGACGCTAATTATAAATTTCCATCTCATCCATATTGAGTACTCTCCCTTTTCAAAAGGTTTAATTTGGTTGGGTAAAATTAGCTCTAGAGAATCAATCCAGTAATGACCATTATGGATAGGCATTAAACATCAGGGCAATCATATATATATCGCCCAAAGTTTAGTTATTCCTTCCGCAGCCAGTAAAGCAGTTTTTCGTCCCAGTTAGGAATAGTTTTTTTCCTAAACCCTAGAGGTTTGGCGAAGGATAAAGTAGACTTTGCAAATCCAGAGTAAAATCCTTCACCTATTCTTCCTGGATCAACTCTCTAGTGCCAAATTTATTGATGCAATGATTGGTTGTTGAAACCAACCTAGTTGTATTTAATAAGATAACTATATAAATTCCTGCTGTCTCGCCATTGTGGCCCAAAGGTTTGTTTAAGGTTAACAAGTTTAAGGTTAACAAGTTGAAGGTTAATAGGTTGAAGGTTAATAGGTTGAAGGTTAATAGGTTGAAGGTTAACAAGTTGTTCGCGTAGCGTGGCCAAAGGCCAAGGTTAACAGGTTGAAGGTTAATAGGTTGAAGGTTAACCGGTTGTTAGCCCTTGGCATCCCTTGTAGGGTAGGTTGAAAGTTATTCACTGTTGAGGGAACAGGGAACAGGGAACAGGGAACAGGGAACAGGGAACAGAGGGTTCACAACTGGAAGATTAGAACCTCCAACCTGCAACCTTAAACCTTCAACAACCTCCAACCTTGGCCAAAAGGCCACGCTACGCGAACAACCTTCAATCTTCAACCTCCAACCTTCAACCTCCAACCTTCAACCTTCAACCTCCAACCTCCAACAACCTTCAACCTTCAACAACCTCCAACCTTCAACCTTCAACAACCTTCAACCTCCAACCTCCAACCTCCAACCTTCAACCTTCAACCTTCAACCTTCAACCTTCAACAACCTTCCACCTCCAACCTCCAACCTCCAATCCAAATAACATTAAATCTTGCAAGTTAAATCACCAGTCTTTTGGCTAAAGCGCAGGTTTTCGCCATAGTCCACCGGACAATCAATCACCGCAGGCACATCTTGAGCTAATGCTTCTTCTAGGATAGGAATCAACTGATCCACTGAATTGACACGATAGCCTTTTAGTCCCATACTTTCAGCAAATTTGACAAAATCTGGATTGCCAAAATTCACGAAGGCCGACTCACCAAAGTGATTTTGTTGCTTCCAATCAATCAAGCCATAGCCACCATCATTGAAAATCAGTGTCACAAAGGCAGTCCCTACTCTGAGTGCTGTTTCAAGTTCCTGGCAATTCATCATAAAGCCCCCATCACCAGTGACTGCCACGATATTCCGATCCGGATAAACCAGCTTAGCCGCTAGTGCTCCTGGCAAAGCAATCCCCATCGCTGCGAAACCATTAGAAATGATACAGGTATTGGGACAATCACAATGATACTGACGAGCCATCCACATCTTGTGAGCTCCTACATCAGAGATCACAATATCTTCTGGTTCCATGACCTGGCGTAGGTCATAGATCAGTTTTTGGGGCTTGATAGGAAAGCCTTCATCATTAGCATACTGTTCGTAGTCCTCTCGGATTTCCGACCGAAGTTCAGCAGCGGATGGTATCGGTTTACCTTCCCGGTCTCCCTGCTTCATAATTTCCTTAAGAGAGTCAGAAATATCCCCTACTACCTCCACTAAAGGAATGTAGCTTTTATCAATTTCTGCTGGACTGGCACCGATATGAATAATAGGAATCTTGCCCTCTGGATTCCACTTTTTGGGAGAATATTCAATCAAATCATATCCCACCGCAATCACCAAATCCGATTGCTCAAAAGCACAGGTGATGTGGTCCCGTTGTTGTAATCCAAGGGTCCACAAGGCCAGGGGATGAGTGTAAGGAATACACCCTTTACCCATGAAGCTATTGACCACTGGAATATTCATCCGGGTGGCAAATTCGGTTAAGGCTTCAGCAGCACCAGCACGAATTGTGCCATTACCCGCCAAGATTAGGGGATTTTTCGCCTTAGAAATTGCCACAGCTGCCTTACCCAAACTACGGAAAGACGCAAAGGTTTTTTCCCGACCATCTTTGCCTAGGGATTGGCTATTGACTGGCATAGCCGCAATGTTTTCTGGCAAATCTATGTGTACCGCTCCTGGTTTTTCGGTCTGAGCGAGTTTAAACGCTTTACGGACAATTTCTGCTGTCGTATCAGGGCGAACAATTTGCCGGTTCCACTTAGTCACTGGAGCAAACATTGCCACCAAATCCAAGTACTGGTGGGACTCAATATGCATCCGGTCCGTTCCCACCTGACCAGTGATGGCCACTAGGGGTGCTCCATCCAAATTCGCATCAGCAACTCCAGTCATTAAGTTAGTTGCCCCTGGACCGAGGGTAGACAGGCAAACTCCAGCCTTTCCTGTCAGCCGTCCGTAAACGTCTGCCATAAAGGCTGCTCCCTGTTCATGACGAGTGGTAATAAATTGAATTGAAGAATGTCTGAGAGCTTCTAGAACATGGAGATTTTCTTCTCCAGGTAGTCCAAAAACGTACTCGACTCCTTCGTTTTCTAAGCAATGTACCAATAGTTCAGCGGTATTCATGTCACCCATATCTAATCATCCCTGGTATATAGGTTTTTGGTATCAAAATAATCTTTGATTGTAAAAAATAATTTTTAGATTTATTTTGAGATTCCTTTTTAGCTTTTTCTATTAGCTTTCGTCCATATTTGTTATTAGTTCATGACAAAAGATTTAGCATTTGATATCCGGTGTATGCCAATTTATCAGAAGTTAAGTGGGGTTGGGGCAATGTTAAAGTAGCTTTTGATAAGCTTTTGATAACCATGAAAGAAGCAGAGTACTGAGTTGTATGGCAATTCTGGCTTCTATCTGGGTAACTTTAATAAAAGTTAACAGTAAAAAGTTGATATAAAAAAGTTAAAAATGTTACCTAAAAACTTTTTATTTTCCCCTTCACCAGCACCACAGGGATAGAGACGGATACACAGATAGCTTCACCAACAAGGTAAATTTTAAGAATAGTGCTGAGTCCTGATTCCTGATTCCTGAGTCGGAGAATCCGTCAGTAGTAACTGTCACTGTTCAGGATTTAAATAGAATTGCTATAGGCTAATGGTTGTAAGCATTCAGCAGTCAGCCGTCAGCTGTCAGCTTATTTTATTCAAAAGTACCTCAACTAGTGTGGCACAGGCTTCGACGCTGGGACTTGACCCATAAGCACGGCTGATAGCACCTCAAGTAGCACCTCAAGTAGCGCATAGGCTGATAGCTGATAGCTGATAGCACCTCAAGCAGCGTGCGCATAGCGCATATGCTTACTAATGGTTTTAGCCTAATACCTAGAATTTTTACTTCACCCAAACAGTTTTGATGTTTACGAACTCATGTATCCCTTGAATGCTTAGTTCTCGCCCATACCCAGAACGTTTGATCCCACCGAAGGGTAAACGGGGGTCGGATTTGACTAAGCCATTGATAAAAACTGCTCCAGCTTCAAGTTCATCAATCAGCCTGGGGATTTGCTCCTCATTGGTTGTCCAGGCACTGGCTCCTAATCCAAATACTGTGGAATTGGCAAGCTTAATAGCAGCATCAATATCCGGAACTCTAAACAATAGGGCAACAGGGCCAAAAAATTCTTCGTTATCAGCTGGAGTGCCTGGTGGGAAGTCAGTTAGAATTGTGGGGGGGTAGAAGTTACCAGCGCGATCGCTTAAAGGATGGCCACCGATAAGAACCTTTGCCCCTTGTTCAATGCAGGCTTGTACCTGTTGGTCTAAGTCTCTAAGAATACCAGGGGTTGCCAACGGACCAATATCGGTATCTTCCGCCATGGGATCTCCCACTTTCAGGGCTTGGAATTTGTGCAGTAGACGTTGCTGAAATTCATCGGCTACTGCGTCCACCACAATAAACCGTTTCGCTGCAATACACGATTGACCGTTATTGAGCATCCTAGCAGTCACACCCGTAGTAGCTGCTGCTTCTAAATCGGCACTTTCTAGGACAATAAACGGGTCACTTCCCCCTAGTTCCAGGACAGTTTTCTTGATTTGTGTCCCAGCCGCAGCCGCTAAAGCAGCTCCTGCTAGCTCACTACCAGTTAGGGTGGCAGCTTTGACCCGTGGATCCTGAATTACTGGCTCTACTTGGTCAGCACCAATCAGTAAGGTCTGAAACACCCCTTCCGGAAATCCTGCTTCAGCAAAGATTTGCTCAATGGCTAAGGCGCATTGAGGCACATTAGAGGCATGTTTGAGCAACCCCACATTTCCCGCCATCAATGCTGGAGCAGCAAAACGGAAGACTTGCCAAAATGGAAAATTCCAGGGCATGACTGCTAGAATTACTCCTAGAGGTTGGTAGCGCACAAAGCTTTGGGTGGCATCGGTAGAGGCTGGGACATCTGCGAGGAATTCAGCTGCGTGTTCAGCGTAGTACCGACAAACCAAAGCACATTTTTGCGCTTCTGCGATCGCACTTTTGAGGGGTTTTCCCATCTCCGTGGTCATCAGCTCGCCGAATTTGACTCGATCCCGCTCTACAATCTCCGCCGCTGCGTTTAGCCACTCTGCTCTTTGCTCCATTGATGTTTGGCAGTATTGCTCAAACGCCTCTTGGGCAATTGCTAGCTTGGTCGCAATGGACGACGGACTCTCTGGCTCAAAGGTTTTGATGGTTTCCCCGGTTGCTGGGTTAACTGTAGCGATCCCCATGGCTTCCTCCTCCCCCCAATGGGGATAGTACTTCCAATTCTTTGATTATAACTAAGTATTTACACTATGACTTATTTTTGCCAAAATGGCTTAATAGTTTGATATACTTTTAAAAAGCCTCAACCCATTGCCGAGGTAAACTACCAGTCAAGCAAGTGTTCACCTAATCTCAAGTTTTATCCTACTACCACAAAATTTATCTCACCAGTTTTTAAAACAGTTATCAACCCAATTCTATGGATTAGGGATTAGAGCTTAGGGGTTAGGGATTACAGCTTAGGGGTTAGGGATTACAGCTTAGGGTAATGGTGTCAGGTATTAGGTATTAGTTAAAACAGGGGCATTTGATTACCTCCTTGCTAAAAAAGGCGCGCTTCATAGGCTTATCATAATACCCTTAGCCATTAAACCTAGATCCTAGAACCTTAAATTAGTAGTTTTATAATTTAGATTATACTCTGATATAGAAACTAATGACGAGAGCTAGATTGTGCCGTATTTAATTGCTAAATCAGAGCCGAATAACCAAGAAAGTTATAAATTGAGCAGTGGAGCCAATACCATAGGACGGGAAATAAATAATAGTATTACCGTAATTCATAAAAGTCTTTCCCGTCATCATGCTCAGGTCACACTCACGAATGATCGGGTTATCCTAAAAGACTTAGGTAGCCTAAATCACACGTTTGTTAATGACGCCAAAATTGACCAGTGTGAGCTCAAAGACGGAGACTTAATACGTCTGGGCAGTGTAATCTTTGAATTTGTGAGTGATGATGGCAGAATCACCCCAAATATCTTGAAGGATAATGATTCCAACTTTTCGATTGTCAGCAGGTTATCCCCAGAACAAACCCGTGTCGAAATTCAGGAATTACTGCACCATGACAGTTTAACTTATAAAGGCTCAGCCCTGAAGCTGCGAGAGCAAGATACAGGTCAACGCTCAGTAGACAAGTTAAAAATCTTATTGGAGGTGAGTAAGCAACTTTCCTCTCCCGATGAGCCTGATCACTTGTTGAGAAAAATTCTTGACCTGCTGTTCGAGATTATGAATGTAGACCGGGCAATCATCCTCATGGTTAATCAAGACACGGGAATGCTAGAGGAAAAAGCTGTCAACTCCCGAACAGGCATACCCACCCATGAGCGATTTTATAGCAAACGAATCACCAATTTCGTACACCAGAAGGGGGATGGGGTTTTAATTGCTGATGCTGCCATTGACCAACGATTCAGCAATTCCCAGTCAGTGCTCCAGCAAGAAATCCATGCCTCCATGTGCGTACCCCTAAAACCGAGAGAGGAAGTGATTGGGGTATTGTATGCGGACAATCTCTCTAGAGCCAATATTTACTCTCAAGAAGACTTGGAGTTTTTGACGGCTCTGGCTAACCAAGCTGCGATCGCAATTGACAATGCTCAACTTTACCAGAAGATGCAGGAAGAAGCAGTAATGCGGAGTAAATTTGAGCTTTTCTTTCCAGAAGCTGTGAGTAAAAAGCTCAAGGAAGAAGGCCACTTGGAAATTATAGATACCGAAGTAACCGCTCTGTTTGCCGACATCAGTAAATTTACCCAAATGTCCTCTCGGATGAAGCCACGCCAAGTGATTGAGATGCTCAATGAGTACTTCCAGGTGATGGTAGAGGATATTGTGTTTAAATACGAAGGCACTTTAGAAAAATATATTGGCGATGCCTTACTGGCTGTGTGGGGAGCCCCCTATTGCCAACCGGACGATGCTGACCGAGCCGTTCAAGCTGCGATCGCAATGCAACGAGCAGTTATTCACCTAAATCAGGATTGGTTCCAGCGGCGCAATTTAGAGATTGAAATCCACATTGGACTCAATACTGGCAAAGTCGCAGCAGGTAATATCGGTTCACAGAAGCTGATTCAATACGCTACTATCGGTGACACTACCAATGTTACTAGCCGCATCTGTAGTGCTGCTCAGGAGGGAGAGATTCTAATTTCCCAAAGCACCTTCGACAAGCTGAGGGATAAAACTCTACCGTTGGAAAAAATGTCCCCGGTTAAGGTTAAAGGTAAAGACCAGCCCCTCCAACTGTACCGCCTAGGGTGGGATACTTAATTCCAGGGAAGCTATAAAAGTTAAAGGTTGAATGTTGTTCGCGTAGCGTGGCCTTTTGGCCAAGGTTGAATGTTGAAGGTTGAATGTTGAAGGTTGAAGGTTAGAGGTTACAGGTTGAAGGTTACAGGTTAGAGGTTACAGGTTACAGGTTGAAGGTTAGAGGTTACAGGTTACAGGTTACAGGTTACAGGTGATCAGGTTAGAGGTTACAGCTTAGAGGTTAGAGGTTAGAGGTTAGAGGTTACAGGTGATTAAACCTTCAACCAAACAACCTTCAACCTTGGCCAAAAGGCCACGGGTGCGCGTTCAACCTGCAACCAAACCACCTTGGCCAAAAGGCCACGGGTGCGCGTTCAACCTTCAACCTTCAACCTTCAACCAAACAACCTTCAACCTTCAACCAAACCACCTTCAACCTTCAACCAAACCACCTTCAACCTTCAACCAAACCACCTTCAACCAAACCACCTTCAACCAAACCACCTTCAACCAAACCACCTTCAACCAAACCACCAAACCACCATCTGGTCAAGTTGGAAACCCAAAATCCAAATAGCCCTTTAAAATATCATGTGTATAACTTGTTGTGTCATGGTTGGTGCATAAATTGGCACGGCTCAGCCGATAAGTAAATATAGATACCTAGCCAAAATTGACTGTTGCTAGAACTCTACTGATTCGATGCCTAAGTCCTGTACCAGCTAATTCAGATGAGTCTGTGCATTAATCCCAACTGCTCAAATCCCCGCAACCCTGACAGTAAACTATTCTGTCAGAGTTGTAATTCTGAGTTGTTGCTGGAAGGGCGCTATCGAGTGATCAGTCAACTGGGAAGTGGCGGTTTTGGCAAAACCTATGAAATTGTTGATCCTCAAGGCAACCCTAGAGTCCTGAAAGTTCTAATTAAGAATAGTCCCAAGTATATTGAACTATTCCAAAGAGAAGCCGAAGTTCTCGCCCGACTAGAGAATAGTGGCATTCCCAAAGTAGAACCTGATGCCTACTTCACAGTCCACCCCAGAGACAGGGACGAGCCAGTTCATTGTCTGGTGATGGAAAAGATTCAAGGATTGAATCTAAAGCAATACATCCAAAAGCGGGGTGCTCCCATTGACCAGAAAATTGCCATTCGGTGGCTGATCCAGCTAGCTGCCATCTTACAGGCAGTACACAGTCATAACTTTTTCCATCGGGATATCAAGCCCTCTAACATTATGCTCAGGACAGATGGACAACTGGTGTTAATTGACTTTGGCACTGCCCGGGAAATTACAGGTACCTTTGTGACCAAAAAAGCCACTGGTATGGTAACAGGGGTAGTTTCCGCAGGGTATACACCACTAGAGCAGCTTAACGGTCAGGCAGTCCCCCAATCAGACTTTTTTGCTTTGGGGCGCACCTTTGTTTATCTACTCACTGGTCAAGACCCGAGTAAATTTTATGAATCCTATAATGATGAGTTAAGCTGGCACGACAGTGTTCTGAATATTTTGCCACAACTGGCAGATTTCCTCGACTATCTGATGGCTCGTTTACCCAATCAGCGTCCCCAAACTGCTGAAGAAATTTATCAGCAGTTAGTAGATATTAACAATGCGTTGTATCCCACCAAGATACCTTTCCATACCAAAACTAGCCAAGCCTCCAAAGAAACAAAAAGCCATAAGTCAAGAATCAGTAATGGTTCTTCCCCAAGACGGCCAGCCAGTACAACTCAACCCTGGGTTAGTCCTACACCACTGCCAATTTCTTCTGCCCCTAATCGGAATAGTAATTTACTAGACCCCAATTTTGTAGCTCTTTGCCAACAGGAACTCGCTGAGTTAATTGGCCCGATGGCTACCATTGTCTGCCAGCGTACTCTTGTCCAGCATCCTAACTCTTCCGCCCAAGAATTTGTAAAAGCTTTATCTCAACAAATTCCCAATCAAAAATATGCCCAAGACTTTCAACGGCGTTTAATGTCATCGGGTCAGTTATAGCGCTACGCTTAGCGTCAGAAGTCAGAAGTCAGAAGTCAGAAGTCAGCTAGACTCACGTTTCGGAGTTTAGGAGCGATGCAGCGCGGTCTTGGGGGTTTCCCCGGAGACAAAACCTTAGATAGTGGAGCCTTTATAGTTAGCAGGTTATGCAGAAAAGGGTTAAATATTTTTTAATAAGGCGACCCTATCTTACGGTAAATTCAAACCACTCGCTATTGCATCAAGACAATGTCCTAATCTCAATGGGTAGTGCTATATAAGTAATACTTAGTAATCATTCAGCCATCAGCTTAGCAAGCATTTAGTAATTTGGGATTACTAATTAGTTTCTGAATTCAGCATATTCATCGCCATTTCTAAACTAACTTTCATCCGATTCAGAGATTTGGCGAGTATACCAATTTCATCATCTGAATCATGGTCAAATTCTCCAGCCATATTGCCAGTACTCACTTCCTTAGCTAATTGAGCCATCTGCTTAAGAGGTTTGGTCACCGATACCTTGAGGAAACGATTAATCAGCAAGATGGCTACCAGGAAAAAACCAGTAATAATCCCAATCACCAATACCTGTAACTGCTTAGCAGAATTAAAGATTTTAAACCCTGGCACTGATACAATTTTTGCCCCAACAATTTCATCGAGCTTCCAACCAAAACCATGCTGATCACCGTAGGTAGCAATTTGGCTAGCAGGGGCGGCTTCAGGAGTACTGTGGCATCGTAAACAGCTTTTTTCAGAAACGGCGAGAGGACGGGCAACATAAAAAATTTTTCCACTAGGAAGAGAGCGAAAACCGGTTTTTTCTGTTAGATATGGCTGCTGTCGAAAACTCTCCACGATTTCAGTCTCGAAACTATCAGCTTTATCTCTGAGGTTAGTTGGATTAAGGGTCGCTTCTTTATAGAAAAAATCACGATATTGCTCACGTTTACGTAAATTTTCAAAAACTTCACGAGCTGAATAAGCAGGTACTGTTTGGGGTAAAAATCTGTCTTCATTTTATAATCGATCAGCTAATTCTGGATTCACTTGATTATTGGTATACTCCCGCACCGAACCCATGGTTTCGATCAGAATTAGGGCTTGGTCAGTTACGAGTTTTTCGGCATAGCCTTCTAAAAGTTGAGACAAAACCAACCCACCAGTCAGTACAAGTCCTATAAAAATGGATAGCAATAGTAAGTTTACCTTGATTCCTAAATTAAGTTTTTTTAACATTAGCCATCTCCCATAGTATCATTAGTGCCACAGCTGTTTTAGTTCTTAAGGTAATTAATTATGTTTTACCGCCGTCTATTCTTGTTGAATCTTATATTGATTTTTACAGCTTGTAACTCACCGGATACCCCTAGGCTAGGGAAATTAAGTATTGGGATCGTAAGTTACGGGGAAAGCTATCGCTTCATAGAGCGATACTCAAAGCTAATCGAATATCTTGGTGCTCGACTTAAGATGATTATAGAATTAGAACCGATGTACAACGAGCGCAGAGCACTAACTTTGATTAAGCAGAGCAAGTTGTCTATCGTGTTTGCTCCTCCTGGTTTAGCAGCCATCGCCATTGCTGAGGCACAGTACATACCAGTGCTACCTCTCCAAGGAGTCAAAAAGTCGCGCTCAGTCATCGTAGTAGAACTCGAAAGCCCGATCCAACACTTGACTGAACTAGCGGGCAAAGTCATTGCTTTAGGTCAACCCGGTTCTGCCACAGGATATTATCTGCCAATCTACAATCTCTACGGTCTGACCCTAGCGGAAGTGCGTTTTGCCCCCACACCAAAACAAGTCTTAGAGTGGATTGCCTCTGAGGAGGTAGTCGCTGGAGCGTTGTCTTTAGAAGAGTTGGAACGCTACCGCCTAGACTATAGTCAAACCAGGTTCCGGATTTTATATATAGATTCTCATAAAATTCCCAGCGGTTCTATCCTGATCGGACCAACAGTCGAGAGAAATCTACAACAGGAGATCCACAAGGCACTAGAATCTGCCTCCAGCAGCATGGCAGCATCAGCAGGATACATCCCCAATGCTAAAGCACCTGATTATGATTACTTAATTGAGGTGGTTCAGAAGGTTAGACCGATTGCCGAACGGATTCAAGAAAAACCATTCCCTTTATACAGCCTTCCATTTGAGTTGTAAAACTTCCAAACAAGGGGATAAACCGGCAGTAGCGGAAGAGAATCGATTATATTACCATTGGGGATTTTTAACAAATAATTTAGGATTGCTACATAAGCGGTTGGCAATGTGAATAGTTGCTAGGTAATCGCCTTTGCATACTTAGCAAGTTTGCAGTTATTTAATATAATCAGCAGTATTACCTATCTTTATTTTTAGTAAAGGTAATTGCCATCAGAATTCGCTCAATAAGATTCATGGCGGTAAATAAATAACTTATTAAGATTAGAATAATCTTTATATGATAAGGATTACATTGGGTGCATCTCAATGCATGCAATTAGGCAAAAATTCTAATAAAATCTCCATAATTACCACAATACCCGCGCCCCCGCCCCACAATACCCGCGCCCCCGCCTTAGATTCGCTAGCTTGACATAATTTATTCAACTATATTTTTTTTAAATAAATAATTTAACTATAAATTTAAAATATCGGTCTTTTTTTAAAGTTCGCTTATAGTTTATATTTTTTCCTGAACCATTACCGAGCAAGATGTATCAGTAATTAGAGGAACATTGATACGGATATCGGTTATGCGAATTTACACTCCTATTGCTTTAATTACTGTTTTAACCATCTGGTTTGGGGTTAATTTACCGATGATTGCCCATGGCTCAAATGCACCACTAAACTATAGTAATGATTGTCCCAGTTTAGTAGAGCAAACAGGACAAATTTTTTCTTATGGAAGAAAAGAAAACCACAAATTTGTCTCATCACCAGTAATTCCAACTACCCTGATCGCCCATCGTGGTAGCGGACGTCTGTCTCTTGTGTGAGAGTCAACTGACTGGATTCAGTTTGATGGCATATCTGGCTGCATTTCAATCCCACTGTTGGGTACGAGTAGCGGGCTACAGTGGGAAAGTGCTAATTCAATATAGTGTACTTGTAGTTGACTTATTTTATATAATATATTGGAAAAGACATGATTAGGGTGCCTCTTAATTCGTCAATTTTCTGCCAAGCAACCTCAGCTCGCTTTCTTCGATGACAGTGAGTTAGTTCTAGTGTGGAAAAATGAAACTAAATAAGCTTGATAACCAACGGAAGTAGATGTGATTGCCCCTAAGATGATCAACCAATCCGATCTGATCAAAACCCTAAGCCCCAGTGCAATGGATCAGATCATGCTATACCTGGCTTTCAGCGCCCTGCGGACGAGTGGACACCGACATGGGGCGTTTTTAGATGCAGCAGCAACCGCTGCCAAATGTGCCATTTACATGACCTATCTGGAGCAAGATGGCAATATCCGCATGACTGGGCATTTGCATCACATTGAGCCAAAGCGGGTAAAGGTCATTGTTGAGGAAGTTCGACAAGCGTTAACAGAAGGGAAACTGCTCAAGATGCTGGGGTCTCAGGAACCTCGCTATCTGATTCAGTTTCCCTATGTCTGGATGGAACACTATCCCTGGCAACCAGGGCAATCTCGTATCAATGGCACCAGCCTTGACCTGGAAGAAAAGCGCAATCTTGAGATCAAGCTGCCAGATCACCTGCCGGATGCCCAGATCATTAATTCCTTACAATTCTTTGAATTAATAGAATTTCTCCACCGGAGATCTCAAGAAGACTTACCACCAGAGCGACGTCTACCATTGAGTGAAGCTCTAGCTGAACACATCAAGCGTCGCTTAACCTATTCAGGAACTGTCACCAGAATCGATCACACCGGTGGCTTACCCTACTACGCTCTAACCAATGCATATTACTCGCCAGTAGATGACAAAGCCCGCACCTACACCATGATTGACGAAACAGCGCGATACTTCCGGTTAATGAGAAACTGGGCAGAGCGTCAGCCGCAAGTCATGCGAGGGTTGGAGGAACTAGATATCCCGCCAGAGAAAATCAATCAGGCCATGGAAGAGTTAGATGAAATTATCCGCCAGTGGGCAGATAGGTATCACCGGGATGATGGTGAACCAATGGTTCTACAGATGGTCTTTGGACCAAAATCTGAATAAAGTATGAAGTATGAAGTATGAAGTATAAAGTGGGAACTCGGAAGTCGGAAGTCTAACGCTATCTCAATTTATTAGATTGATTAGTTGCTTAGCAAGTTGTATGTTTTCATCCTTCATCCTTAATACTTCACGATTAACACTTCATGCTTCGCAATTAACACTTCATACTTCATGCTTCATGCTTCATGCTTCATGCTTCATACCTGGCTGATCCAGTGCCATGCTAGAGCTAACAGCACAACAGCGATCGCACCAATCATCGTATTAATAATATTCACGACTTCATTGGTCAGCCATTCTAATTTAGATTGTAGTGTCGCACCAATTACACTCTCCAGATTGGTGGCGATGAAGGCAGAAATAACACAGAAAAATACTCCTGTCAAGTTAACCAAACCAACGCCCCAACCCACAAATGCGATCGCAGCTGATGCAATTACTCCAGCTAGGGTTCCCTCAAGACTTACAGCTCCTTCTGTTCCCCGGGCTACTGGCTGTAAGGTAGTAATCAGGAAAGTCCGTTTGCCGTAAGCCTTACCCACCTCACTGGCAGTGGTATCGGACAACTTAGTAGCAAAACTAGCGACATAGCCCAGTAACAATAACTGCTGGTAAGGAGCATCCACCACTAGGGTACCCAAAGCACAAATCGCTCCAGTAAGTGCTGAACCCCAAACATTCTCTGGTCCCCTAGCACCGGAACGCTTTTCCGCAATTCCTGCCGCTTCCTTTTGCGCCATACCAATGCGGGTGACACCAGACCCTACCAAAAAGTAAAATCCGACTACTGTGTAACCTGGCCAGCTCAGAGTACCCCAAATCAGTACGCCTAATATCCAAGCGTGGACAATCCCAGCAGCAGTGAGTAACTTTTTGGGAGCAATCCATACCATGGCTAGGAAAACTGTGTTCACTCCAACAGCAACTAGCCAAGGATTTAAAGAAAGAATATCATCAAGCATAGCAAAATAGTTATATTGGTAATTGGTAATTGATAATTGCTCTAGCAGTTATCAATTGGGTGAGGTACAAATTCCTGGGTTTTAGGGAGTAGGGAGTAGGGAGTAGGGTTATCGGGCGAGGGTATGGGGAGAATGCTAAAAAATCATGTGTACCTCATCAGTATGAGAATTGCTAGAAGTGGTAATTAGTAATTGGTAATTGGTAATTGTGATTGCTTCTGAGCCATTACCCCACTACTCATTGCCTATTCCCCATTATCCAAAAAACCAACAACAAAGCACACTACTGAAGGAACCGGATACCAGATTAGTTCAGATTCTTGAATAAAGTTGAATTTCTTCAAAACCTTGGCCAAAAGGCCACGCGTGCGCGTTCAACCTACCCTACAAGAGATCCCTGGGCAAGAACAACCTTAAACATTCAACCTTCAAAACCTTGGCCAAAAGGCCACGCGTGCGCGTTCAACCTTCAAAACCTTGGCCAAAAGGCCACGCGTGCGCGTTCAACCTTCAAACTTTAAAAGCTTGGCCAAAAGGCCACGCGTGCGCGTTCAACTGTCAAAACCTTCAACAGTTTTCCCTTCAAACCAAAACTTATGAAACCAGTGCTATTTCATCTCGCATTTCCCGTTACCGACATTGAGCAAACTAAAGTTTACTACGGTGATGGACTTGGCTGCGAAATCGGTAGAGAATCTCGCCATGCGGTGATTCTGAATTTATACGGTCATCAACTCGTGGCTCACCTAACCAAAGAACCCCTGACACCTCAGCGGGGTATTTATCCTCGACATTTCGGGTTAGTTTTTACATCCCTGGCTGATTGGGAAGCCTTACTTTCCCGTACTCAACAAAAAGAATTACCCTTCTACGAGCAACCCAAGACTCGCTTTCCCGGTCAACTTACAGAGCATCGCACCTTTTTCCTCCAAGATCCATTTTATAACTTAATGGAGTTTAAGTTCTACTCTGATGGTTCAGCAATTTTTGGTGGACGTGAGTTGGCAGAAATTGGCGATCGCGTTTAATCCAAATCCTTTTCAGCAATTCTAAAACAGGGAAAAAACCCAAGAAGGGTTGATTAACAGGAAGGTTGATAAAAGTAGAAAAAACCCCTTACTCAGTAAGGGGTTTTTTCTGCTAAGCTCACTGGAACTACTGATACCAAGTCCCTATAACTTCCACAGGCATAAACTGTGCTTTGGATCTGTGACGGTGCGGGTTATAGATGATGGCACTCCTGAAGGTGTTCACCCCGGCACCATCACTCACACTGTTACAGCCACAGATGACGAAACCAACTATCCCGAAGATACTGAACTTACTCCTGTCACCCTTGAAATTACCGATAATGACCCAGGGTCATAACTTGAGCTGATTGAGAATCACAACTAGCCCCCCAAAACAGCCTATGCTTTATAAACATATTTCTTTACAAAAAACTTGACAAAAGTAACTTGATATGATTAGTGTGATCAAAAAACTTGACGTCCCACGTTCTCGCTCAGTTTGTATAGGAAAAGCCTTTTGCCAA
>NZ_JAAHHU010000130.1:0-15991 GCF_010672095.1 Moorena sp. SIO3I6
GTGATCCTAGTGCCCCATCAAGTGCTGTAGTAGACAGAGTACAAATAGAGGTTGTGGAGATGCCGCCAGATTTACAAGAGAAACTTGACAATGCAGTCGATAGCGCCGAAAAAGCAGATCTCTATGCTGAGGCTGGTTTCTGGTACAACGCACTAGATGAAGCCCTCAAACTGGCTGAAGAGTCGAAACTTGGAGTTGTGGCATCTGCTCTGTTGGAAGACCTGGCCAAGTGGGAAAAACCAAAACCATCACAAGAATTGACCGAAGAGGAGCGGGAATCGATTGAAAAACGGATGGGGTACTTGATAGAGATTGCTAACGTTGCCCGATAATCCAGTGAACCCCGCTCTACAGCCAATTACCAATGATGATGAATGGTGCCCAATGGGCGGGGTGCCTTTTTGGAATCATATCCTTTTGAGCTTCTTTGAGAGCTTCTGCTTTGCTCATTCCCGATTGGAGGTTATGGTAAAACTGAGTGACTAACTCTGAAGTATCGTTATCTGGAATATACCAAAGGGAAGCTAGGGCGCTTCTGACACCAGCTTGTACAATGATACCAGCTAGACCTAGAGTTGTACGGTCGTCTCCTGTAGCAGTTTGACAAGCGGTAAGCACAAGCAACTCTACTGGTTTAGATCCACGACTTAAGCGGCGGATGTCTTTCTCTAGCTCAGTGATTGTGAGCTTTTCATTATTACCTGTGACTAAAAAAGTGTCCTCTGGAATTGTGCCGAACTTACCGTGAGTGGCAATGTGAAGAATTGGGTAAACTGTTTGTTGGAGTTCTTGCTGCAAGCTCTTGCGGGTAAATTGCTCATCCAACAGGGTTTTGCTTGCTGGGAATTGAGCTTTGACGTTTTCGATTTCCTTACGGACGTTTTCCAGTTTACTGAAACTTTCACCATCAATGAGCGCTGGTTGAGTTAATCCCAAAGCCAGTGCTGCTAGTTCTTGACGGTTCAAGGCTTGGGGATTGGTTAGGGTAAGACTGGGAGTTGTGGCAATGGCATATTTTTCTACCAAAAATTCCTTACCATCATAGAGTGCCGCCATGGGAATGCTACGCAAGATGCCGTCCTGAATAAACACGAGTGTTTTTATCTGCGCTGACTCTAAATCAGAGGCAAATGGAGCAATCAGCCAGTTATACAGGTTCTTTGCTGGTGTTAAGAAAGCTTTAGTGATGTCATAAGATTCCTGTATTTTTGTCCGGAAGTCGTTGACTTCTTTGATTAGCCTTTGACTATCGACCTGTGACAACTTAAACTTTTTTAACCTCTTATCGCCGTTTGGTAGACTAACCATAATAGCAGCTTTCTCTTCCAGAATCATAAAGCTAAAGACGGCTGTGTCTTTTGTGACAAGCTCATCAATTTGTTTCTGGTTGAAGAGTGTTAAAAGACAATCATTCCCGAAGTAATTTTGTAGCTCTGCTAGTTTCAGGGAATCAACGGTTTTTAGGGCAGAATTCAGCTCTGTCTGGTACTGCTCAGAGTCAGAGGATAATGAATCGGCACGCTTGAGTGTTAGCTGAGCAAACTCGCGGTACAGAGGCTCAATGGTATCCCGAAAGTCAAATTGTAAGTTTCGCTGAGCAATCAGAATGTCGGTTCGGATACCCTGTTCACCTTTACCCTGTTCACCTTTACCCTGTTCACCTTCAAAACCTTCTAAGGTAGCGATCGCTTCTTTATAAGCATTGACCGCCTTATCTTTCTTGTTTTGGGCTTGGAAAATTTGACCCAGCTGCCACTGCCACAAATACAAGCTATCTTTTGCGGATAGATTTTGGTCAGCCATCCACCATGCCTTTTGAGTGAAGTCTAGGGCGTTTTGATAGTCTTGGCGGCAGTAATAGAGATGACCCAATTCACCCCATGCAAAAGACTCAGAACGGTAGTCCTTAATGCGTTGAGCAATGGAGACAGCTTGATTGAGGAGTGTTTCAGTCTCTGCTTCTAGCTGACGTTTGCCACAGGAATTGTGTTGGGACGTGTCAGTAACCACAGTCATCGGTTGCTCCAGTTTAGCTAAATCGATGGCTGCGTAGACTTTGTCCTGAGAATCCGGTAGTTCGTTGAACAATTCCTGAGCGTCTTGAATCCATTGGTTTCGCGCCTCTATTGATATTGATTCTTGAGGGCGGTAGGACAGTCGAATCAAATTGCGCAATGCTCGCATTTGAGCAGGTTGGTGATTTTGAGTGCGAGCTAGTTTGAGACTTTGCTGAAAATATTCCCCAGCTTGATTGTAATTATTGTTGGCATTTTTTCTAAATTCCTTGGTTGTTTCTTTCGCTCCCCGCTGTTTGGCAGAGCTAGCCCAGCGCTCCCAACGCTGAGCTTTGCTCAAGTAAGCATTTCCTAGGTCGTTAAGAAATGAACTGCGATAGGGACTATCGGCGAGAATCTTGGCTGTGTAATTTTTGCCCAATTTATCTATTGTACAGTCTTTTGTGCGTTGGGGGCTGATATCAAACTCAACTTTTTCAGCAATGCCTAAACCAGTCTGTAAACATTCAATCCCTTGGTCATAATCCCCTCTGAGAAGATAGGCATTTCCCATACTTCCCAAAGCAGCAGCCTCTCCCTTCCAATCCTGATGAGCGCGAGCAACTTTCAAGGCACTGTCTTGGACACAACTGGGTTTGTTTTTAGAATTTTCATCGGCATCAGGGGCTCCACATAGCAGCGCCAGAGCTTTTCTCGGTTGTCCAAAGCTACTGTAGGCTTGAGCCAATTCCGTTTTCATTCGCCCCATTTGTTGCCAGTTCCTTAGCTGTTGATAGTCAAGGATGGCTTGCTCCCAATTACTGATTGCCTCCTGGATGTCACCAATCTTTTGATTGGCTCTGGCCAGATTTTCCTGGACAATTGCGCTATTGGTATAGTTGTTGGTCTCTTGGTAGAGCGTCAAGGCATTTTGCCAGGGCTCTATGGCAGCTTTATAATCTCCGGCTTGGTAGTACTCAACTCCTTGTTGCACGAGTTGACTGGGGTTATCAGCCTGGGTGGTTGCCATATTTCCCGGTTCAGCTGGTTGAGCGATTGAGGGAAGATGACCTAGCCCTATACAAACGGTAAGGCTAAACAGGAATAGTATTCCTAAAAAGCGATCGCTCCTGGATTTAGGTTTTCTGGACATTAATAGGATTCTCCAGTGCTAAGTATCTGGACACAAATCTTATATCAAGTTTGGTTGAATACCCTTAATTTAGTAGAGGGTGGGAGGTGTGGGGAGATGGGGAGATAGGGAGATAGGGAGATTGTTATTAAGGGTAATTATCCTGACATGATATTACAGTAATTTGTCCTAGAGCTGCATCAGCTGTATTTGAGATGTAAACCTGTATGGTCTTTTTTGATTGGACAATAAAACTGAGGATCTCTTGCCCCTCTTGCCTTTTGCCTTTTGCCTTTTGCCTTTTCATGCAATACCTGTGTTCAAAACCCAGATACAGACGCTATACCTGCTGACAATAATAATTGCACAATTGCGCAATTACCCTTGCTTATATTGGCAATCAAGTTTGTAGGATTGACATCTACCCCGGCTAAAGCACGGGGGATTCTCAAAGGTTGTTACGTCGCAGGGTAAACCCGTGCGACTTCACCTTTTATTCGATAGGATCTGGACAAGTGAGTGAACAAATCATATCTATGTGGGACTGTCAAAATCCCTCTAGCCACCTTGGTCAAATTAATTGACTGTGTGGTTACTTTCCTGATGATATTTGCCGCACCATTACAATCAGCATTTATCAGGTTTCCGTCTAACGTCTTATAAAGACCACGCCTAACTCGTTTTCCTGATGGTTTCCAGCCTTCGGGTTTTGCACCGTGTTTCGGCAAGAAATCATCATCTAAGAAAGACGCTTTGCTTGTATAAGATTCTTCAGTAATTATTAAATTGATTCCGTGTTCTGGACAAAGTTGTTTTAATCTTTCAACTAATCTTCCAGTAGGTATTGCGACAAACTTTTGGTTTCCACTTTTTCCCATATTAGAGCGTTTTTTTTGCCCTTCATTCCAGCCGATTACAAGGTTTCCAATGCCATCATTTAGACAACGATTAATGAGGAATCGAGCAGCCTTGTTGATGGCATCTCTCATTTGATTATTGCGCTTCCTCTGAATCCGATCAAGATTTGAATCCCAATAAAATTCAGACTTTCCTTGTTTATACTTAGCTACTAGACGACAATATCCTTGGTTTATTGACTTTAATTTTCGACCGTCAATGATAAAACTTTTTCCTAAGGTTGAGACGCAGGTTAACCAATTATCTCCACCATGATCTATTCCAATCGCTTGAGAGTAATCCAGTGTAGGATTATCTTCTATCGGTTGTTTCCCGTCATCGATCACCCAATCAATCCATAGTTGACCATAGCAGGGACGAACTGTGACTTCTCTCACCCATTCTGGATCTATGAAACTAGGAGGTTCTAATGATATTTGAGTTAATAATTCTGGTTTACTCTCTCTACTGACAGAAGGATAAAACAAACCATCTTTATATGTGAGAGCTTGCCTGGGAAATGTAACAGCAGCAAGACCTCCGGATTTTCTGTACCTAGGTAACTTAGGTCTATCTACTTCTCCTAAATAATAAAGATCAACTAATTTGTTGTAACTACTTAATGATTCCCCTACTGTTTTCAAGGTTTGTTGGGCAGATTGAGCACACATAGCCTTATAATGTGGTGACATCTTTAAGGCTTTATCCAATTCAGGATATTTCGTAATACATTTTCGGGTTCGCCATCCACACCTGAATTCGTCTCCATTCCAGTAGGTATTATAAGCTTCTTGTTCCTCTAGTGATTTATAGTGTTTTTGTCTAACATAATATAACGCACTATTAGTTAGGCTATTTGATTGCTCACATTGAAATTCCCAGAAGATTCTTTCTTCATCTGAAAATATAGCCTTCATGGGAATTGTCTTATACATTGATAGTCTCGAACTTCCTTGCTACCATAATTCTAGTATACTCGAATGTTCTAAAAAAGTAAACCATGAATCAGAGAAAAACTCAAAAAAGAATGAAAGGAATTCCAGTTCACTATGATGAGCTAAAAAAGACACATGGAATCATGCTGACGGACACCGCGTGGAAATGGTTACAACTTTCAGCTAAAGACTCCGGAACTAGCGTTGGGGAATTCATTGAACGCTGGGTTAGAAGCCAAATAGAGGACACGACTGGATGAATCCAGCCGTCTGTTTCATCCCCCGGCTAAAGCACGGGGGTTCTCACATTTCAGGAAGTTTTGATAGTTAGCTGATAGGTTAACCGAATACCTTATAATTCCTTCTGAGGTAGCAAAAAAGTAAAGTAAGCATTCAGCTTTCAGCTATCAGCTTTAAGCATTCAGCTTTCAGCTATCAGCTTTAAGCATTCAGCTTTCAGCTATCAGCTTTAAGCATTCAGCTTTCAGCTATCAGCTTTAAGCATTCAGCTTTAAGCATTCAGCTTTCAGCATTCAGCTTTCAGCTATCACTGACGGCTGACTACTGACCACTGACCACTGACCGCTGACCGCTGACTACTGACCGCTGACCGCTGAATGCTTACAGCAAGGAGAATAATTCCATGGTTAATCAATCTTCGGGTCGTTGCTGTGGCTTATTGAAAGTAGCCAGTTGCTTAACGCTCGGTGTGTTTTTTCCTTTTGATAAACATCAAGTCTTGGCTGAGGTGACACCAGATACGACTTTAGGGGCTGAAAGTTCTCGCGTTACGCCTGATGCTCAGGTTAGGGGAGGGCTAGCAGATTTGATAGAAGGTGGAGCAGAACGAGGGGCAAATCTGTTCCACAGTTTTACTGATTTTAATGTTGAGGAGTTACAACGGGTTTATTTTGCTAATCCAGCAGGGATTGATAATATTATCTCACGGGTGACTGGCACTAATCCCTCAAGTATTTTGGGCACCTTGGGAGTGGATGGTGCTGCTAATCTATTTTTACTGAATCCCCATGGGATTATCTTTGGAGCGAATGCGCAACTGGATATTCAGGGTTCGTTTGTGGCGAGTACAGCGAATTCTATAACCTTTGGGGATGGGTCATCCTTTAGTGCCAATCCGGACAATTCCTCGTTGTTAACCGTGAGTGTGCCTTTGGGATTGCAATATGGGACGAATCAAGCTGGTGCGATCGCTAATGCTGGGAATTTGGCAGTTGGTAAAGACTTAACGCTCTCGGCTGGCAATCTTGATTTGCAGGGTCAGCTATATGCAGGAAGGGATTTAACCCTGGAAGCTCAGGATACGGTGCGGATACGGGATAGTGTGATCGCACCTTTTATTGCAGCAGCGAGAGGACAGTTTTTGGTGCAGGGGAATGAAGCGGTTGATATTTTTGCCCTGAATCATCCCGATAGTGGGCTATTTTCTGGCGGGGATATGGTGTTGCAAAGTCCTTCTCAAGTTGGGGGTGATGCTCACTATTGGAGTGGGGGCAGTTTTCGGATTGAGCGATTGGATGGGAGTTTGGGGGATTTGTATAGCCCCCATGACCCAATTATTCGCGCTAGGGGTGATGTCAGTTTCGACGCTTACATAGGAGCCTCATTGCACATTTTTGCAGGTGGCAGTGTCACAATTCCGGCCTTTGTTTTGATCACGGACACAGACACAGCAGCTAACTCAATTCAGGAAGATGTCACCCTGTCTGATGGGGTAACTTTAATTGCCATTGATGGCAGCACTCAGCCAACTCTAGATATTAGAGCTGGAACTACAGCGTTTGAACCAAACCGAATCATAGGTAATGGTTTCTTTTTTCCCCAACCTCCAAGCACTAACGCTCCTAAGACAAGTGCAGATATTAGTCTTGGTCTTGTTAGTGGTGAAGGGGCATTAATTTTTTTAACGAATCAGTACGAACCCAATACGGCGTTATCAGGTGGCACAATCTCAGTCTTCGGAATTGTTACCGCCAGCTCAACAGGAAATGGTGGGGATATCATAATTGATTCCCGAAGTGATATTTCAGCATTATTGATAGATTCTTCTTCTTCTGGGGGGAATGGTGGGAATGTCATAATTGATTCCCGGAGTGATATTTCAGCATTATCGATAGATTCTTCTTCTTCTGCAGGGAATGGTGGGGATATCATAATTGATTCCCAGAGTGATATTTCAGCATTATCGATAGATTCTTCTTCTTCTGCAGGGAATGGTGGAACAATTAAACTCTTGGCTGATGGCAACATCATTCAAATCTTTGGAGGAGAATTTAATTCTAGCTCTTCTGCAAGCAATGGGAATGCTGGTAATGGAGGAGCCATCTTCCTTCACACTGATGGCAATATCAGCCTGCCAGGGAATCTGGACTCGAGATCTATCGCCAATGCTGGTGGTAACGCAGGAGATGGCGGTGAAATTTTTCTAGAGGCTGGGGGTAATATAACTACAGGAGGTTTTGTCGTCTCCAACCAAATAAATCTACAATCTGGCTCTGTTTCTCTTGAGGGTAATGCTGGGAATGGAGGCACAATTTCTCTGGAAGCAGGTGGCGAGATCGACCTAGGAAAGTTTGATTCCAACTCTTTTGCCCGTAATGGGGATGCCGGTGATGGGGGTCAGATTTCTTTAAATGCAATCACTGGTACCATCACCACCAAGAATCTTCGTTCCGAATCTGGTTCTGGTAATGGCAATGCAGCCAATGGTGGCGAGATTAATCTCAGGGCATTAGGGGACATTCACGTTACAGAAGACCTTGATTCGGACTCAATTTCAGCGGCTGGTGGTGATTCTGGGAATGGTGGAGCGATTTCTTTGGAAACTGCTGCTGGCAGTATATTTGCCGAGAATTTTACTTCCAACTCTTTTGCCCGTAATGGCGATGCCGGTAATGGGGGTCAGATTTCTTTAAATGCAATCACTGGTACCATCACCACCAAGAATCTTCGTTCCGAATCTGGTTCTGGTAATGGCAATGCAGCCAATGGTGGCGAGATTAATCTCAGGGCATTAGGGGACATTCGTGTTACAAAAGACCTTGATTCGGAGTCAATTTCAGCGGCTGGTGGTGATTCTGGGAATGGTGGAGCGATTTCTTTGGAAACTGCTGCTGGCAGTATATTTGCCGAGAATTTTATTTCCAACTCTATCGCTAGTAATGGCGATGCCGGTGATGGGGGTCAGATTTCTTTAAATGCAATCACTGGTACCATCACCACAGATAATCTTAACTCTCAATCAGCTTCGGATAATGGTAATGCAGGTAATGGTGGTAGAATCAATTTCACGGCATTAGGGGACATTCGCGTTACAGAAGACCTTGATTCCTCTTCAGTGGCTGGTGGTGATTCTGGGAATGGGGGAGCGATTTCTTTGGAAACTGCTGCTGGCAGTATATCAGCCGGGAATTTTAGTTCCAACTCTTTTGCCCGTAATGGGGATGCTGGTGATGGGGGTCAGATTTCTTTAAATGCAATTACTGGTACCATCACCACCAAGAAACTTAGTTCCGAATCTGGCTCTGGTAATGGCAATACAGGCAATGGTGGTAGGATTAATCTCACCGCATTAGGTGACATTCGCATTGAAGACCTTGGTTCGCCGTCAATTTCCGTGGCTGGTGGTGATTCTGGGAATGGGGGAGCGATTTCTTTGGAAACTGCTGCTGGCAGTATATTTGCCGAGAATTTTAATTCCAACTCTTTCGCTGGTAATGGCGATGCCGGTAATGGGGGTCAGATTTCTTTAAATGCAATCACTGGTACCATCACCACCAAGAATCTTCGTTCCGAATCTGGTTCTGGTAATGGCAATGCAGCCAATGGTGGCGAGATTAATCTCAGGGCATTAGGGGACATTCGTGTTACAAAAGACCTTGATTCGGACTCAGTTTCAGTGGCTGGTGGTGATTCTGGGAATGGGGGAGCGATTTCTTTGGAAACTGCTGCTGGCAGCATTACTACTGGAAATTTTGATGCTGGAACTGTTTCTGTCGAGGGAGATGCGGGTGATGGGGGCATCATTTCTCTAGCAGCTTTTCATGGAACTATCACGACAGGAAATCTTAAATCTGAGGCTGGCTCTAATAACGGTAATGCAGGAGATGGAGGAGAGATTACCCTAGAAGCCAGAAACAACATTACCACAGGCGATCTAAACTCTAGGTCTTTTGGCTCTCTACTTGGCAATGGTGGAAATATTAACCTGACTAGCACAGCAGAGTCAATTACTACAGGGAGCATCTCTTCCGGTGGCTCTTTTGATTTTGGTGGTTTTGGCAACTCTTTAATAGGAGAGGGGAATCGTGGCAACGTTACTCTTGATGCTTATCGCGATCTCATTCTCTCTCCCCTGATCGACGCCTCTGGTAGTGGGCCTGGAGGCAACATTACTCTTACCAGCCGAACAGGGGAAGTATCCTTGAAAGATGGTCTAATTAACAGCAATGGTTTTGGCAATGGCAGTGGTGGCAAAATTAAAATTGAGGGGCAATCGGTTTCCATAATCAACACAGATTTGACTACCAGATCATCTGGACAAGGAAATGGTGGCAGTCTTATTCTCACAACTCCTGGTTCTGTTTCCCTTGATAGTAGCCGTATTACCACCTCTTTGGAACCTGGAGCAATTGGTCAGGGAGGTGACATCCGCATTGAGGGAGCGTCAGTTTCTCTGTCTGATTTCACCATTGATACTGCTACCTTTGGTCAGGGAAATGCGGGCAAGGTCTCTATCAAGGCCGAGGACTTTGTCTCGCTAATCAGTAGTGCTGTTTTTAGCATTACTGCTGGAGAAGGGAATGCAGGCAGTGTAACTGTCGAAGCTGGAGGTAATGTTTGGCTAAAAAACAGCAGCAACATTAGCACGGCTGTGGACTTTGGAGCAGTAGGTAACGGAGGTAATGTTGATATCAATGCCTATTCTCTTTTAATAACAGATGGCTCCCAATTGCAAGCCCTAACTCTTGGAACAGGAGACTTGACTAATGACACAGGAAACTCAGGCAACATTTCGATTAATGTTTTAGATTCTGTCACTATCTCTGGAGTGGGTTCAGATGGATTCTTGAGTGGGATATTCACTTCCTCCGAAGCAGCAAATAGTGGCCAGGGTGGGAATATCGAAGTCACTGCGGATAACCTGCTCGTCTCAAATGGGGCGGTTTTTAGTGCTCAAACTTTTAGCACCTTTGATGGTGGTGATATTACCGTGCAAGTCAGTACGCTGGAGTTGAGGGACGGAGGACAGTTCCTCACCAGCACTTTTAACAGCGGAAAAGCAGGTAATATTATAGTCACTGCCAGTGATAAGGTTACTATCACTGGCAGTGATCCTAACTTTGCTCAACGAGTTAACCCTACTCCCTTGCTTAGGAATGATATTGATGTTAGTCGCCCCACAATTCTGTTTGAAGCTGAGCCAAATAACTCAATCACTCAAGCCCAAGAACTTGATCGTTCCTTCTCAATTAATAGTCCCGATGCTGCCAATCCTTTAGTCGAGTTTTCCACTAGAATTCCCTATGTATCAGTATCGGGTAAGGGTTCTGAGCCAGCTACATCTGACTACTATTCCTTTGAAGTTGGAACAGCAGGGACTCGGGCAATTATCGATATCGATACATTCGGTAATTCCCCAAATTTAGACACAGTAGTTCGCCTCTTTGACAGTGAAGGCAACTTACTGGCATCTAATGACGATGCTCCGGCTTCCCTAGGTGCATTTGGTAGTCAGAGTAACAATGACTCTTATCTCAGGCACGTCATTACTTTGCCCGGTACCTACTTCATCCAAGTTACCCAATCTGGAAATGTTGGGATTAGTGATTCACAGGCTTACAATCTCCAGGTTTCGCTTGATACTCCTAAGGTTGTAGCCAGTGTTGTCAATGCAGGTTCTGTCAGCGGGATGTTTGCAAAAACTCAAGGCACTGGCACTGGTGGAAATATAAACTTAAGCACGACCAACCTCGACTTGAGCGATCAAGCCGAGATATCTGCTCAGGCTCTAGGACAAGGTAATGCAGGTAACATCAATATCAATGTCTCAGACAGGTTAACAGCTACTGACGGCAATATCATTACTGCTACCACTCAATCTGCCGGAGGTGCTATCGATATCACAGCCAAAGATATTAGGCTACGGGGTGACAGTGACATCACCACTAGTGTCTTCAGCGGTGCTGACAACGGGGGCAATATCACCATCACCACTGACTCCCTCATTGCCTTTGCTGACAGTGACATCCTAGCCTTTGCCCGTGATGGCCGAGGAGGTGATATTACCTTCAAAACCCCTATCTTCTTCGGCTTTGCCTTCCGTCCAGCACCAAAAGGCACTGACCCAGCTACTTTAGATAATAATAACCGAGTCGATATCAACGCTAGTGGTGCTATCGATGGGGTTATCACTTTACCCAACCTCGATTTTATCGAAAACAGCCTGACAGAGTTACCGGACAATCTGATTGACACCGACAATCTACTAGCCAATAGCTGCATTGTCCGAACCAGTGAACAAGAGGGACAATTCATCATTACCGGTGGTGGTAACTTACCCACCCGCCCTGGGGATGCTTCCGTTTCACGTTATCCCACTGGAGAGGTACGCACGGTACCAAGTGAGAGTGCCTCTCGTCCTTGGCAAAAGGGTGACCCAATTGTTGAAGCAACGGGGGTGTATCAACTGCCCAATGGACGCCTAGTGATGGGGCGGGAATGTTCTTGAGGCTGGGGGTGAGGAATTTTGGGCAAAAGGTTTGAGTGCGTAGTGGCGTGGCACATTTAAAATGGTGCAATAAGCGTAGGTTGGGTTGAAGAATGAAACCCAACACCAGTAACGCTTTGTTGGGTTTCCCTACCGCTCAACCCAACAAACATTTTTAGGTGTGCCACGCCAGTAGGGTGCGTGATAAGACGGGCTTGCCCTGATTTTATCAGTAGCCAGTATTGGGATAGTCCGTCCCGTAACGCACCACCCAACAGGGTAAACGCTTTAATTAGCAGTATGTAGTTTTCAGCAATCCCACTGACTGAATTGTACCCAGGTCTTGTCCAAATTTGCGGCATCACCTTGGTAGACAAGGGGAGAGAGGCTCTAATCCAGTGAGCCTCTCTTTTTAATTAGCATTATGTAGTTTTCAGCAATCCCACTGACCAAATATTGCCATTAGTATTGCTTATCCAAGCCATCACATTGGTAGATAAAGTGAATGAATTATAAAAGACTTAATTTTATTCTGAAAATTAAGCAACAAGCTAATACAGTTGCTGAACAAATTATCTCTAACTAATTTGTTTGGTTTTGCACACTAAACGACCAAATTGTAGCAAAATTTAAGGCTTAGACATTGGGGTTATCTAGAATTAATTTACTGAATATAACCCTTTGAAGTTACACAATTAAATTCTCTCAGGAGTAAAAACCATGGGAAATTACATCGGTAACAATGCTAACAATTACTTTCAAGCGCACAAGGAAGGTTGGTGGATATTCTTGAAATGGAAGTCTTGGACAATGACGGGTAATGGCGGCAATGATACCCTGATTGGCGGTCCGAAGAACGACACTTTGTATGGAAATAGCGGCAACGATAACCTCTACGGTGAGGGTGGAAACGACTATCTGGATGGCTGGACTGGCAATGACTATATCTATGGTGGCTCAGGTAACGACACCCTTTTTGGTTACTATGGACACGATAATTTATATGGTAATAGCGGCAACGATAAGCTCTACGGTCAGAGTGGTAACGACTATCTGGATGGCTGGACTGGCCATGACTATATCTATGGTGGCTCAGGTAACGACACCCTTCTAGGTTACTCTGGGAACGATTACTTAAGTGGCAGTTCCGGCTATGACAGCCTCAATTATACCACAATTACCGACTTCTACTGGTCTGAGGGAGATAAGTTCCAGGTTTATGGTAGTTCCAGTGACTACTCACTGAGCTTCCAAAACTGGTCTGGCAGCAGTGCAAAGGATACCTTGATTTACTATATAGCGTTTCTTATAGCTATGAGGTACACAGGATTTTTTACCTCTTGTCTTATAGCTATGAGGTACACAGGATTTTTTACCTCTTGCCTCTTGCCTCTTCTCTCTTCCCTGCTCCCTGCTCCGAAGTCCCTGCTCCCTAACACCCAGAATTTTGTACCTCATGACTATGAGAAGTGCTATAATAACGATCTTATCGGTGTAGTAGAAGACACCACTAATGTTGTGATTTATTGGGACTTTAACTTCGTTTAAAACTCTTTCCAAAAACACCTTTAGCCTCTCGGGGTTGGGGGAAGCATTGGGATAGATATAGCACTACGCCCAAGGCAAGAGCCATGCATACAAAAGTTGACTAAAACCGCTTTTGAGCTTGTATCAATGTCCTCTGAATACGTAGTGCTATAAATACGGGATAATTTTAATAGTTTTGTGGCATGGGCATCTTGGTGGAACAGGCATCTTGCCTGTTTCATTCCCAGGCATCTTGGTGGAACAGGCATCTTGCCTGTTTCCGGCCTCGGGCATCTTAGTGGAACAGGCATCTTGCCTGTTTCATTTCCGAGCAGGCATCTTGCCTGTTTCATTTCCGAGCAGGCATCTTGCCTGTTTCATTTCCGAGCAGGCATCTTGCCTGTTTCATTTCCGAACAGGCATCTTGCCTGTTTCATTTCCGAACAGGCAAGATGCCTGTTTCATTCCCAGGCAGGCAGGATGCCCACCCCACTCTTATTCATCCGAAGATTCAGCAATGCTAACAAAGCTGAAACTATGTATCATACACTGAAATCGATTATTGTAATTTCAGGCTCTAGCATTATTCCCATCGTGAGCCTAACTATGGGAGCAGTGGCTCAGTCTAATCCACCCCCAGGAGTGAACCTTCCCACCGAAACCCCTGAAAGAATTCAGGAAACCATTCCCACCCCATCCGATTTACCTCCTCCTGTTCCTGAAGAATCTCCAGCATCACCACCGGATCCAAGTCTGGAAATTCCTTCCTCTCCCCAACTCCCTGAAGTTACAACTCCATCCACTGTGCCATTCTTTGTCACAGAAGTGGAGGTGTTGGGAAATACGGTTTTGCAAGAAGAAATTGCAGATAAAACAAACCAATATGAGAACCGTGAAGTAAGGTTTGAGGAGTTGCTTCAACTGCGTTCTGCCATTACTGAGCTCTACATTAAAAATGGTTACATCACCTCTGGCGCATTTTTGCCGGTCCAAGACTTTAGCAAAGGTGTTGTGAAAATCCAGGTGGTTGAGGGTGACTTAGAACGGATTGAACTGGAGGGATTAAACCGTCTGCGGGAAGGATATGTGCGCAGTCGCCTTGAAGTGGCCACTAACCCACCATTAAATCGAAGCCGCTTAGAAGAAGCCCTGAAACTGCTGCAACTTGACCCTTTACTCAATCAAGTGGATGCCGAGTTAACTGCAGGAAGTGGCTCTGGTAGCAATATTTTGCAAGTCAAACTCAAAGAAGCCTCTGCCTTTCACGCTGGTATTTCTACCGCCAACAACCAATCTCCCAGCATTGGTTCTCTACAAACCAGGCTGTTTGTTGCCCATGATAATCTTTTGGGTTTTGGCGATCGCTTCACCACTCAATACAGCTTTACCGAAGGGCTAGACCTCTACGATATCAACTATTCTATCCCCGTCAATCCCTACAATGGCACCCTTAGTGTACGCTACAACAACAGCGACAGCGGCATTATCGAAGATGAATTCGAGGAGTTTGATATCGAAAGCGAAACTCGCACCTTTTCTGTCAGTTTTCGCCAACCCATATTCCGCTCCCCAGAACGTGAATTTGCTCTGAGTTTAGCCCTAGACTTGCGTCGCAGTCAAACCTTCTTACTCGGGGAACCTTTTTCTTTCTCAGTTGGCCCAGAAGACGGCGAATCCAAGGTAACGGTATTGCGATTTTCTCAAGATTGGATAGACCGTAGTAGCCCTAGTCGCATATTAGCTGCTCGCTCTCAGTTTAGTTTTGGGTTGGGTGCCTTTGATGCAACTATCAACAACACTGGGACTGACGGGCGATTCTTCAGCTGGTTGGGACAATTCCAATTGGTACAACAGTTGTCACCGAGAACGACCCTGATCACACAAATTAATGCTCAGTTAACCCCAGATTCTTTGCTATCCCTAGAACGCTTCAGTATCGGTGGCGTGGATACAGTCAAAGGCTATCGACAAAACCAACTGGTTGCTGATAACGGTATCCTGGGTTCGGTACAAGTCCGAATTCCTCTCACTTCAGACCCCACCAGGCTACAACTAGCCCCTTTTTTTGAAATCGGTACAGCTTGGAATAATCTAGATCCTGACCCTGACCCCGCCACCATTGCTAGCCTGGGAGTAGGTTTGCGATCGCAAATTATCTCTGGTTTAGATTTGCGCCTAGACTATGGTATCCCCTTGATTAAGGTCAACAACCGAGGAAATTCACTACAAGAGAATGGTTTCCACTTTTCATTGGGCTATCAGCTGTAGGTTCGCAGCTGAGTTTTGAGCAAAAGTCTATGCGATCGCATTTAACTGAATTTCCTCCATACTAATGTGCTAAACAACCCATAAAACCCTTTTCAAATTCGGGTTACAGCAATTGCCTCAACCAAAATATACCCATGTTTATTAGGGGTTTATTTTTGCGTTCGCGTAGCGTGACCGTAGGTCAATCGCATTCCTCTAAAACTCTAGGTGTAATCGTCTCAAGACCACCATCATATCAGCATCATAGCAATTGTACCCATTAATGGAAGTCAAAAGGTGAATCTCTCTGGATAGGCTTTGCTAACTAGGGGGATGAGCTGAGATTAGTAGTGTTAGGCTCTTAGTGTCGATAACTACTCTTACCGGGATTACCTGATCTGAGATTCATACCGAGTTGCATTCAAAGAGAGTAGATTAGTTGGATAGGGAGATGGGGAGATAGGGAGATGGGGAGATAGGGAGATAGGGAGATGGGGAGATAGGGAGATAGGGAGATAGGGAGATAGGGAGA
>NZ_JAAHHU010001300.1:0-1445 GCF_010672095.1 Moorena sp. SIO3I6
CATCTCACTTTTTAAATTAGGGAACAATTATAATAAAACTCCACCGCCCGGGTTCCAAACTTTCCTTCTTTTTTAAAAATATGAGATGCACCCTTTGATATTTTTGGGATGATTCACAAATCCGTTCACTTTAAACGCAATAATCAGGGTAATCGCCTCTACTTTGGTATAAGTTGTACTTGACAAACAACCGCGTGTCTAATGATGATAGAGTTTATATATGATTAAATTCATCATAAGTATTTTTAATAAAAAACGTAAGCTGTTTGGCCTTTAAATTGGATATTATTCAGTTATAATAAAAAACGTAAAATCCTATTACCCTGATCTGATTTTTACCTCCTACCCTGCTATCATAAGCATGCAATTAAAGCGATAATAATTAATTTTTAGCATTGTTACCTATTGTCTACTACCTGCTCCCAAATCCCGACTCCAGACTTCAACAATCAGTCAATAGTTAGTAACAATAATTTCCCTAATTTCTCCTCTGCTATTTCCTTTTGAATTTATTCTACGAGATGCCAAGATTCGCTCAATAGTAAACCCTTGATATAACTCATCAAAAAACAAATCATTAACATAGTTAGTTGGATCGGAATTGCTGAGCATTTGATTGGCTCCTGCTTGATCAGCTTTCACAAACACATCCCGTAAACGACGCTGCTCATTATCATCAAATTCCAGGGAATGATAGGAATTGAAATTGGAGGTTTTGCTGATAGGACGATAGGGAGGATCATAGTAAATAAAGGTGCTATGATCAGCATATTCCAGAACTTGACTAAAGTCCCTTTGTTCTATTTCAGCAATTTGGAATAGCTTGGAGACAGCTCGCAGATTATTGGCATTCATAATTTTAGGATTTTTGTATCGTCCCACTGGCACATTAAATTCTCCTTTGCTATTGACCCGATACAGACCGTTAAAGCAGGTTTTATTCAGAAAAACGGTTATGGCAGCCCGCTTGATCCAATTGCGAGCGTAAGAGTTAGCATCTATTTGTTTATTAAAAGTGTTATATTGGTTACGATATTCGTAGTATAATGCTTTCCGACGTTGATCATCTTTGGGCAGGTATGTATTACTAAGCTTTAACAGTTCTGTAATCAGGGATTCAACATCCTGTTGGATAACTTTATAAAGGATAATCAGCTCAGGATTGGTATCGAATAGATAAGCTTTATGGATATCGAAACTGTTGACAATATCGAAAAAAACTGCACCTCCTCCCACGAAGGGCTCGATATAAGTCGTCAGAGTTCCTTTTCGTAGCTTTGGTGAGTATCTCTCTCGAAGTTGTGGCAGAAGCTGAGTCTATTAGAGTCGAACTAGGGGTTCCCCCCTAGAACTCTCCTCCAGAACCGGACATGACTGTTCCCAATCATCCGGCTCCTCCTGGCAACATTGTTATTGCTCTCCTTTGTGGGGATATATTGTTCTCT
>NZ_JAAHHU010001301.1:0-1444 GCF_010672095.1 Moorena sp. SIO3I6
TCTCTAAGCTGAATGCTTACTGTTCCGTTAGTCTAACTTTCGGTAATTATCTAAGTATAGGCTCTGAATTGGAGTGGTCAATTACAGATAAAACAAACAATTAAGAGGATCAAATAATGAAATTCACTTACCGTGGTATTACCTATGAAAATGAACCGGTAACTTTTGAGATGAAATCAGAAAAAATTGTTGGTAAGTATCGTGGTGTCCGTTGGCGACAACCAAAGCTCAACGGTGTGCTTTTACCGGAAGCGATCGCAAAATTAAAGTATCGTGGGGCATATTATCTTCACGTTCTTTGGGGGAAACCGATTGATTTTACTAAGCAACATTACGGAGTTAAGCATCCTTGTTCTAAATAGCTAAGCTATTGGCTTGTCCTGCATCAGCTATAGCGCAGGCCTTAGCTGAATGCTTAAATACATAAGCTATAGAGTATCTTGAAATTGTTCCTTAAGTTGGGATTTGGGTAATCCATCATCGCAACACTATTACTAACCTCAGGCAAAAGGCTTCCATGGAAAAGGCTTCCATGGGTTACCCAAATTGCTACAATACTTTACACAATACTATAGATGCTTTGGATTCCTTCCCGTAGAGGGGCGGAAAGCCCGTTATATCCTTGGGACGCTTCTGAAACAAGAAAACCTCTGGATGATTGATTCAGCTAGTGCGTCTCCTTATAGCTAGAAACTGGTGGCCAACACCAGGTTATGATATAGATTAGTAGCCAAAGACTAACTAATCGAAACTAATAACCGTTCGCGTAGCGTGGCCCAAAGGCCATGGATGGATATGGCTGGAAGCTCCACCCCTGCAGTGGACAAGGGAAGTTCCGTAGCACTCCTTCTCAGGAGAATGACAAAGGCTTCCGAAAGAAAGTAAAAAATATTGTCAACAAGTCGAATTATGGAGCTAAGATAAAGGCAGAAAAACTTGCACCAATTCTAATAGGTGCGCTCTTACTTGGCGAATTTAATTCGCCACGGGTCGCACCTGAGGATGGCAAACTGATCACCGCTCCTGCAAAATCGACACTCCAATACACTCCCTCTGGTTCCTTAGAAACCGTGCCTTCAACTTCTTAAATCAGGATAAAAAGCAGAAGTCACTCGGCGAAGGAATTAGTCACAAGGTCTTTTACAACAGTCTTCTGGAAGTAAAACGGACACATTAACCTCAAAGGTAACTAAAAGGGAATAAGTCCCCCTAGGATCGAGGCCTAACCTATTGGAGTTAGATAAAATCTAAGCTCTATGATAGAGTAAAATTAAAAATCGTAGGCAAAACAACCTATCAAATACAAACCTATCAAACACAAATCTATATTTAGATACTGCGAATTAGCATTTGTCTATGACTAACTGATTCAGAAGCGAATAGTAGCAGGTGCTTACAAATTTTTTCCGATATCCACCCTAAGGTAATACTAGTTAAGAGGTTA
>NZ_JAAHHU010001302.1:0-1443 GCF_010672095.1 Moorena sp. SIO3I6
TACCAATTTATTTCTCTCAAACCAAACAACTTACTTAGGGAAACTCCCTGCAGCTTCTATAGCGACAGGAGATTCTTTTAGCTTTAACTCACCTGAGTTACTAGATTTCATCAAAGGTGATACTGATCACATAGTGACTATTCTGATTAATCGTGCAGAATATAAAGCCCCAGATGCCTATATCGTTTTTGCGTCTAAAGAAAGCACTGAGTATAGCCCTCCTACATTAATGGCTACTCTGAAACCTGCTGTTCAAAGCAACCCTGAAACTGATACAGCCAATCTTGTTGAGCATCCCGATTGTGTGAATTCCGATTGTAACTCCTCGGATTTTAAGACTCAGGTAATTACTACAGCAGCGGGCAATGGAGCAGACACCTTTATCCGAGGTGGTTCCTACTCTAGTCAGAACAATGGAACAAACGCTAAATTAGTCGTCAAGCTTGATAACACCGTCTCTTATAGCCGCAAAACTTACCTCCGATTTGATCTCAGTGAGCTGAATGATGGTATTGATGATGTGAGCCTGAATTTGAGTACGATAAACCTTCCCAACACCAAAGGATCTATTGAGTTTTATGGCTTGAATGATGGAGTAGAGGAAAATTGGTCTGAAACCAAAACCACTTGGAATAACGCGCCGGGTAATGATACTTACTCTACCAATTTATTTCTCTCAAACCAAACAACTTACTTAGGGAAACTCCCTGCAGCTTCTATAGCGACAGGAGATTCTTTTAGCTTTAACTCACCTGAGTTACTAGATTTCATCAAAGGTGATACTGATGACATAGTGACTATTCTGATTAATCGTGCAGAATATAAAGCCCCAGATGCCTATATCGTTTTTGCGTCTAAAGAAAGCACTGAGTATAGCCCTCCTACACTAATGGCTACTCTGAAACCTGCAGTTCAAAGCAACCCTGAAACTGATACAGCCAATCTTTTTGAGCTTCCCGATTGTGTCAATTCCGATTGTAACTGCTCGGATTTTAAGACTCAGGAAGAGGCACAGGCTGTGTTTAACTACTTTGGGGATGATCGTTTCCGTCTAGATGGGAACAAAGATGGTCTTGCTTGCACAAGTCTGCCCCATGCCAAAGCTCCATAACCTTTATTCCTCCACGACTTACCAATGTTCTAGATCGCTCTTATAGCACTACGCATTCAGGTGTTTGAGATTAATATAAGCAGCAAAAGCTATCGCTGTTAACTTTTGCCTGTTGCCTGTTGCCAATGCCATTGCGCGTAGCGCTATATTGAAACCAATCCCAATTCTCAGCAGGAGGATTGGGTTTAGCCTCACATTCCGCACTTCAAAGTAAGTACCTAGGCACAAGTGAACTACCTACACTGACCCGTTGGGTACAGTGTAGGCTTCCAGTTTCACCGAAGAATGCCTTAGCTTGGACGGACGCCCTCGCTTTGGTCTTACTTCTTCTA
>NZ_JAAHHU010001303.1:0-1443 GCF_010672095.1 Moorena sp. SIO3I6
TGTTGCTCATGGGGGGAACCCCCAAGACCGCACTGCCTCCCCAAGACCGTAATGGTGCGTTTTCCGTAGGCGAATTAAATTCGCCACGGGTCGCACCTCTGCATCGCTATAAATCAAAGGTTGAAATAGGTGTAATCACCTGTATAAAATCGGTTGGCGGCGTAAGTCCTATAATTTAATCTAGACATCTTCTGTTAATTTTATGTGAGAGCAGTGTTTAACTTAGATTAAAATTATTGAGGGTCGGGACCTGAATACAATTGGCAATACAATTAGCAAGGGAAGCCACCCTTCGCTTCGGAGGCTATACCATAGGGGCAACGAGGCAGAAATAGTCCCTATCCAATATGATCATTAGTCTAGCGCATTCGCCTAGTCATGGAGGTTGACAATACTACCAATCTGTGATGGGTTAACCGAACATGCATACACTTCTAAGATGAAATAGTGTCAGCAATGGTACCTATAGTGAGTTGGTAATGGATAAAGGTTAGTTGGTGATTCGCTAACTATTACTGATTACCTAGGACTTGTGTTCAAGGGTAACTTTGATTCAGATAATTTTGGTTTAAGGACACGAAAAATATTGGAGGTTTATCCAAAAAAAACCTATTTAAGAGTAGGTTGAATAAGAAAGATAAAGTTGGTAAATTGCTCAAGAAATACCTAAGGATAAAAAATCATAAAGTAAGGTATAATATACCTAGCATCTGTTGTTGTTCAAAAACTAAAAACTATAAATTATTGTAAGTGAAACAGATGGTGTAAAACTATGCAGATTTATCGACTTCCAGCCCTTTCTGACAACTATATCTTCTTATTACACGACCCCAAGCAGAATATTGCTGCTGTGGTTGATCCAGCGGAGGCTAAACCGGTGATACAGCGTCTGAAAGAACTGGATGCCGAATTAGTGGCTATTTTCAACACTCACCATCACATGGATCATGTGGGGGGAAATCGACAGTTGATCCAGCAGTTTCCAGATGTATGTGTATATGGGGGAGCTGAAGACCGGGGTCGGATTCCTGGTCAACAGGTGTTTTTAGAAGAATGCGATCGCGTCGAGTTTGGTGATCGCCTTGGTGAAGTATTATTCGTTCCCGGACACACCAGAGGACATATTGCCTACTACTTTCCCCCAGTAGTCCCTGGTGAAACCGGTGAACTCTTATGTGGCGACACCCTATTTGCGGGCGGCTGTGGCAGACTATTTGAAGGAACACCAGGCCAAATGGTAGAATCCATGAGCAAGCTAAGGGATTTACCAGATAATACACGAGTATGGTGTGCTCATGAATACACCCTGAAAAATCTCCAATTTGCCCTGAGTGTCGATGGTGAAAACCTGGACTTACAAGGGAGATTTGCCCAAGTCCAAGAGGCGCGTGATCGTAAAGAGGCAACGGTACCTTCCCACTTAGGGGTTGAAAAGCACACCAA
>NZ_JAAHHU010001304.1:0-1443 GCF_010672095.1 Moorena sp. SIO3I6
TAGGAAGTGCAGATAGATGTCACACAGCCAATTACCCTCCAACAGACCATAGAACTGGCAAAGCGTAATAATCAGGAATTACAGCAAGCGCAACTGACCTTGGAACGTAATCAGTTTGTTCTTCAAGAAGCCTTAACTGCTTGGTATCCCAGTTTGTCAACAAGTGCACGAATTGATTATGGACAGGGTGCAAGAGGCCAGATAAGTGCTCAGGCAACACGTGACGCTCAAGGTCAAGAGACTGTGCCACCAGCTCAGCGTACGCCAAACCCTGGGCCGTCAGGAAGTTTCACTGCAACCCTAAGTTTAAATTATAACCTATACACTGGTGGGCAACGACCAGCACAAGTCCGTCTAGCTGAGGAACAGCTAAACTTACAGCAGCTGGAGGTAGAACGCCTCTCTGAAGAGATTCGACTTCAGGTCACCCTTGCCTATTACAATTTGCAAGAAGCTGATGCTCGAGTTGAAATTTCCCAAGCGGCAGTCACCGAATCCGCTCAGATTCTACGGGATACCGAGTTACTGGAACAAGCTGGTTTAGGAACCCGATTTGAGGTCTTGCAACAGCAGGTTGAGCTAGCCAATGACTCTCAAGGGTTGACCAACGCTCTGAGTGACCAACGTATAGCCCGACGTCAGCTGGCGGAGTTATTAAACTTATCTCAATCCGCAGAAATTACCGCAGCCGATCCCATCGAAATTGCTGGAAGTTGGGATTTATCTCTAGAACAGAGCCTGATCCTGTCTTATAAAAACCGATCTGAGTTAGAACAGCAACTGGTACAACGAAAGATCAACAAGGAACAGCGCACCATTGCTCTGGCTGCGGTCAGGCCCCAGTTGAGTGTATTTGGTCAAATCGACCTATTGGATGACTTAAATGATACTTTGGGTTTTGGTGATGGTTACTCGGTAGGGGCACAATTCCAGTGGAATTTCTTTGATGGCGGAGCAGCCATGGCCAGAGCAAAGCAGGAAGATATTGATGTTGCCGTAGCTGAAAGCAGTTTTGCTAACCAACGGGATCAAATACGCTTTGAGATCGAACAAGCTTATTCTCAATTAAACTCCAATGAAGAGAGTATTGAAACCGCATCCTTTGCCCTAGAAGTAGCAGAAGAGAGTCTCCGGCTAGCTCGGTTACGATTTCAGGCAGGGGTTGGTACCCAAACCGACGTAATTAACCAGCAAACTGCCCTTACCCGGGCTAGGATTAACCAACTTACTGCAATTCTGGGCTACAACCGCGCTTTGGCCAACTTGCAACGGGCAGTGAGTAATCTACCAGACAGTAAAGTTACTGATATTCCGTAGTATTCCATCAAAATTGAATGAAGGGGTAAACTAGACTCCTCCAAATTAGACACTAGGTATTAGATCCTAAGGATTAGGCACTAGGTATTAGACCTTAGGTATGAGAGCCTAAGTATTAGACCTTAG
>NZ_JAAHHU010001305.1:0-1442 GCF_010672095.1 Moorena sp. SIO3I6
CACTCGGATTTCGCGAGGGATGGTTTTTCACCATCATGATTATCAAGTTGTCATGGTTTGTTGAACCAAGCAGCTAATCCTCCAAACCCTTATAGGGTAAGGTTTATAGCTAACGAGTCGCACCTGAACCTGCATCCTAGTCGGCAGCTTCCGGTGTTTGCCGGAAATTACCAAGGCTTAAACTAGGAGATGGATTTACCAAGCTGGCCAATCGGTTTGGTAGGCACTGCCTACCTTACACCCTACACCCTACACCCTACACCCTACTCCCTACACCCTACACCCTACACCCTACTCCCTACTCCCTACTCCCTGGACAATGCTATAGATTTGACGGCAACTTGGTATAATTTTCTAAAAATAGCAAAATTAAAAACAGTACAAGCTCTTTAACTAGATGTCAATCATGAAAATTGATCATGTTCATTTCTATGTTAGAGATGCTACAGTTTTTTCTGATTGGTTAGTCAACATTCTTGGCTTTCAACGGGTCGCTAGTGGCAGTAGTCACCATACCTACACAGAAGTTGTCAAAAGTGGCTCAATCACTTTTGTTATCTCTTCACCTCTGACATCAACAAGTCCTATTGCTGAGTTTTTGCGTCTACATCCTCCTGGGGTGGCTGACATCGCTTTTCTTGTAGAAGACCTCGAAGCAGTGATTGAGAATGCGATCGCTCAAGGAAACCAAGTGGTAAAATTACCTCAGGAGCAATTGCAAAGACAGGGACGGCTAAAGTGGAGTAAAATCCCCTCCTGGGGTTCTCTGGTTCATACCCTAGTTGAGCGGGATGGCATCTGTGAGGAATCCTTTTTCCCGGCTCAGTTGAACTGGATCACGAATACTGCTGATGGTAAGGTACCCTCCCTTAGTAGAGAGGCAAACCAGGTCAATAACAATCCTCAGACCATGTTCACCACCATTGATCATGTGGTACTTAACGTAGCTGCTGGTGAGTTAGAACGGGCAGTAAATTGGTATCAACACGTGCTGGGATTTTGCCCACAACAAATATTTTCTATTAAGACACAACAGTCTGGTTTATACTCTCAGGTCATGGTTGATTCCACTGGTGAGGTGCAGTTGCCCATCAATGAACCAACATCTGCTAATTCCCAGATTCAGGAATTTCTAGATTTCAATGGGGGACCAGGAATCCAGCATATTGCTCTTAGAACTAGCAATATAGTAGAAGCGATCGCTCAACTCCGTGGTCGAGGTTTGCCGTTTATTGAAGTTCCTTCCAGCTACTATAGCGAGTTGCGGCAAAGACCAGGGGGCTCTAATTTACCCTTACCAACAGCAGAATGGGAAGAAATTGCTACCAGAGAAATTTTAGTAGATTGGCAGCAACAGTTTCCCCAAGCTTTGTTACTTCAAACCTTCACCAAGCCCATTTTTGGGAAGCCTACGTTCTTTTTTGAAATCATTGAGCGCCGCT
>NZ_JAAHHU010001306.1:0-1441 GCF_010672095.1 Moorena sp. SIO3I6
TGGGACATCCTGATTCGGAAAGCGCATGCTTACATACTCCTTGTTGATGCCCATCGTCCCAGTCAGTTTAGCTCTTCCCGTCGCCTGCTCAGTTTTATGGGACAGCGTGTGAAAATTCCCCTAGTGATTGGTCTAACCCATGTCGATTGTGAAGGAGCTTGGTCCCAAGAGGATGTAGCGATCGCGTTGGGCTTTGTGGATGAAAGCAATCGACCCCCGATGGTAAGCCTCAATGCCAATCAACGAGATTCTGTGATTCAAGCATTAATAGTGCTAGTACAATATATCATTAAATGCGACATCTCCCACACTCCCCCTAATCGCTAGAGTGTGGGCTGATCGCCGTAAAATCTAAATTTAGGATCTAGCGATACTAAGTTTTGGTGTCTTTAAGCCATTTTGAGGTGTTTTTTGAGAACTAGCAACTTAGGTTAGTAGTAGGGATGGCTATAAATCCATAGATTTTCCAGAAACCAACATTGAGCGTGAATTTCTCAATTTCTATTACTAAATTGGTTCTCGAGTGGTGACAAAGGACTAATAACAACTGAAAGCGGTGCGACCTAGCGCTTTGAAAAAGGGCTAGGGAAGGCTCACCAAGAGCATGACTTACGAATTTGAGTCGAACTTGGTATTATTACTGGACTAGTGTTCTCGAAGGACAGAGGCTTCATCCCCACCCTTTTGTTAAAGGAGTGGTAAAGCCACTGATCCGGGCGTTGTGATCAAAGATGGGGTGCGACTCCGCGCTTTTTAAAAGCTAAGGGTGAAGGCCCACCAACAGAGTGGCTTGCTGAAAAGGTGATCGGGTGATCGGGTGATCGGGTGATCGGGTGATCAGGTGATCGGGTGATCAGGTGATTGGGTGATCGGGTGATTGGGTGATGGGAAGAAAGTACTACCCATGAATGCAAGTTGGTATGAGTAAAGGTTAAATGAAAAAACAGAAGGAAAATCCGATCTTCCGTTGTTCCGTTTGCCTGATCCCAATCCCCAACCCTGTATTGTCACAAGGCTTTCTTTAGTATCTTCATAGTTCGGTGCTATGGAAAGAAGCTCAGCCTCCATCAAATAGCTGCGGTGGGACCCCGCGCTTTTTCAAAGCTAAGGGTGAATGCGCACCAACAGAGCTAAGGGTGAAGGCTCACTAAGACAGGGAAGGCTCACTTCTCAATTGGACACAATCTTTACACACTCTTTACAGAATTTTGAGATGATCCAGTGCAACTAGCCGTTACTAATGGTAAAACCCAAATAGTGATGAACACACATCAATAAATTATATATAGCATCTGTCAAAAGAGGTATATTTTTTAGTGTTCTGTGTTTATCCAAAATTTGTAAAGGACTAGGCTTACAGCAGGATTGTTCATGAGACTTTTGCTGGTAGAGGATGACAATGCTCTAGCTCTAACCTTGAGTAAAGTGTTGAGAGAGCAGA
>NZ_JAAHHU010001307.1:0-1439 GCF_010672095.1 Moorena sp. SIO3I6
ACAAAGCGGCCCTAAAAATTAAAGCGATTGAAGATGAATATTTTGGAGGTAAAAAAATCTCCGCCGATACCAGTCAATATAGTAACAGCGTTATTGCCTATTTTGAGGCAGAAATTAATAAATATATAAAGACTATAAACGTTAGACTAGTAGAATTTAAAACCAGTCGTTATGTCATAATAAATCCTGAATTAACCGGATCTAATCCTATTGAAAGTAGTCAACAACAAGCTAGGGAAAATTCTCAGTTATCTGAGTCAATCGACCTCAGCGATCAGCAGTCAATAATTATTGAAAAATTAAATTTTATTGATGAAATTATCAACAAGTATGCTCCACCAAAACCAGAAACAAACACCGCAGCATTGATTCCCATAAACCAAAAGCCAGATAATCAGATTACTAACGCCAGTCCAAGACAGGTTATCAAGCAAAATTCCAATCTTCGAGAAGCTGCTTATTTGGAATCAGACAACAATTCATCTCGAAATAATCAAGGAGCTAACTCCAATAAAATCACCGATAAAACCGGTGTATTACCTAGGTCAATCGTAGGAACAGTCAAAAGAATTCAGCAGGAACTCGATCCACGAGCTGAAGATAAAGTTGTCAAAACCTTTCGTCGGTCTCAACGTAAAACCGTAATCTCTATTAAATTTATCCTAATTTTAACTATTGTTCCTATTTTAACTCAGCAAATTTCTAAAACGTTTTTAGTTAGTCCCATAGTTGATCACTTTAGAAGTAGCCAGGAATCAGCTATTTTTTTAAATTATGAAATGGAAGAAGAAGCTCTGGTAGAGTTAAAAAAATTTGAAGAAGAACTCCACTTTAGAAGCTTACTGGGGTTTACTCCTAAACTATCTGAGGAGGAGATGGAAGAAGAAATTAAGCATAAAGCTAACGAACTGGCAGAAGACTATCATAATCAAGGATCCAATGCCATTAAAAATATTTTTGCTGACATTATAGCTCTAGTTAGTTTTGCCTTAGTTATCATGAACAGCAAACGAGATGTAATTATTTTAAAATCGTTTATGGATGATATTATCTATGGGCTTAGTGATAGTGCCAAAGCGTTTATAATTATTTTGTTTACCGATATATTTGTAGGATTCCACTCTCCTCACGGTTGGGAAATAATCCTAGAAGCCCTATCCCGACATTTAGGAATACCAGAAAGTCGAGAGTTTATATTTTTGTTTATTGCCACATTTCCAGTTATCTTGGATTCAGTGATAAAATATTGGATTTTCCGCTATCTGAATCGGATATCTCCTTCAGCAGTAGCTACCTATCGCACCATGAATGAATAAGAATGGCTTTACCGTACTTTTTAGGCTAAATAAACAGTCTGTAAGAGGGAACGGGGAACAGCGATGCAGCGCGGTCTTGGGGAGGCAGCGCGGTCTTGGGGAGGCAGTGCGGTCTTGGGGAGA
>NZ_JAAHHU010001308.1:0-1438 GCF_010672095.1 Moorena sp. SIO3I6
TCCAAAATGAGCCATTGGTAAGACATAAGCAAAGCATTAATTTAGATCATGACCCACCCCCTGATTTAGTCTTAGAAGTCGATATCACCAGTGGTTCTTTAGATAAGCGCCCCATTTATGCAGCGCTTGGTGTCCCTGAATTATGGCGTTATAATGGACAAAAATTAGAAGTTTTTGTGTTACAACAACCGATTTTAATTTTTAATCAAGTAAATCAAAGCCCAACCTTCCCTTGGATGCCTTTGAATGCTATTCCTAGGTTTATTAACCAAAGTTTAGTCGATGGCGAAACAGCAACGTTACGGGCGTTTAGGGCTTGGGTTAGAAAACAAAATAATTTGGATTGAGGTTTTATAGCAGTTATCAATTGGGTGAGGTATACAATTTCTGGATTTTAGGGAACAGGGAACAGGGAACAGGGAACAGGGAACAGGGAACAGGGAACAGGGAGCAGGGAGCAGGAGTAAGAAAATTGAATGTACCTGATCAGGATAATAAACGTTATACTATTAGCGATTAACATTAAAAAAATCATACTATAACTGGAAATTACCACAAATAAATTCTAATAAATTTATGTTCAATAATTTTTGATAATAAAAAAAACTCTGATATCTTTCCTACTATTCCCGATTCCCGATTCCCGATTCCCGATTCCCTGTTCCCTGTTCCCTGTTCCCTACTCCCTACTCCCTACTCCCGTCTTGATGCAGTCGCTCATGGGGGAAACCCCCAAGACCGCGCTGCATCGCTACTCCCTACTCCCTACTCCCTATTCCCTACTCCCTAAAAAAATGACTACAAACTTCATTCCCCACAGTGAAGCTCCTGCTTCTCCTAAAGAAACGCTACCTACCATGTATGATCTGCCGAGTGAGAATCCGGAGGAACCTGGTTTGCCAGACGAATTTCACGATTTACAACCAGAATTATTAAGTCGTACCTTTCGTTGTCAGTATTACCCTTCTGAGGAAGTATTTATTGGTACAGATTTAAATCTTTACTATGATGTGCGCCATCCTCAATGGTATAAACGCCCGGATTGGTTTTTAGTGGTAGGAGTTCCCCGTTTATACGAGGGTACTGATATTAGATCTAGCTATGTAATTTGGCAAGAAGGAGTTAATCCCTTTGTAATTGTGGAATTGCTGTCACCGACAACTGCCAAAGATGATTTGGGGGATAACCTAGAGCAAGAACCTCAAGCATCTAGAGTTGATGGAAATAGTGATAATATTCAACGACACGATAGTAATAAAACGAGTAATAGTAGCAGTGAACCTACCCATCAAACTATTCCTTCAAAGTGGCAAGTCTATGAGCAACGATTACGGGTACCTTATTATCTCGTGTTTAGTCGCTATACCAACCAAATTCGGTTTTTCAAATTAATCGGAGCTGGTTACCAAGAGCAAGGGATTTTAGCTGACCCACCCCA
>NZ_JAAHHU010001309.1:0-1437 GCF_010672095.1 Moorena sp. SIO3I6
TTAACGGCCTTGGTGTAAGGGAACGATAAATTTGCCCAAAATCCCGAGTATTAGTCCAAAATTCTCCCCATCTCCCCATCTCCCCATCTCCCCATCTATTTTTTGCGAGAATGAAACAGCCCTGCCCAATTCTGGGGGGAACAAAACTCTCAAGCGATGCAGCGCGGTCTTGGGGAGGCAGCGCGGTCTTGGGGGTTCCCCCCACTCGCTATTGCCGTGGTTTCCCCCATGAGCGACTGCATCAAGACAAGTCCCCCAGAATTGGGGGATTTAGGGGGCTTTAATAAAACCAGATGTCCGCGCATTCATTCCTTAATTCAGCGATGCAGCTTCTTCTTCTTCTTCTGATGGAGAAGGCTCTGGATCTGGTAAGGGAAAAGGGTCTGGATCTGGCAAGGGATCGGGACCGGGATCGAAAAAAGTTAAGGCAAGGGGAACTTGTTGCTCTGCAAATAACGCTGCAATTTTAGCAGCTTCTTTGCTGATCATTGCAGTCTGCTCTGCTTCAGATAAACCCACTTTGTCCATTAAGGAACTGGGGTTATTGATAAAAACACTTTGTTTCTTGGGGTCAAGGGCCAAATCGGTTAATAAATCAAATAGTTTACTCATGAGATATCCTCCTAATTTTTAATCTAGTCACGAATCAAGAATCTAAGCTAATGGTAGTGGTTTTATCCACGGCGACAATTTATCAAATGTGTTTTTCCGTTCTTCTTTTGACAATGCTGGAGTTTGAAAAAGCCTTTCCAGTGCGTATTGATTATAGATTATCAAGGCAAGCTCTCGATAAGGCAATGCTTCACCAGTCATCTTATGATAGATTCCATCATCAGATTTCAGAATATTACTTAAATCAGCAAGGAAGGAAAGAGCACTGGCAGATAATTCGACCAATGCGAAGTTTTTCCACAGCCATAATTGTGCCTCTGGTTTAATAGCTTTAATATCAGGATTGTTGAGGACATCCTCAACAAGCTTCTTTAATTTATGTTCTGACGTACCTTCTGACGGAGCCAGCTTCTCCAACAGCTTCTCCAACTTCTCCTTGGTTTCAGGCTCAGCCTTTATCATGTATCTCAATACTGCTTTACATATCTCAGGAAGGTTGGCATCTATTTTGTGAATAAGTATACGGCATTCTTTTATAAAATCATCATCAAGTTTGCCTTTTTCCTTCTTTTGTGTACCTTCAATTACCTTGAGAATGAGTTGACCTATCAAATCCCCTGGCTTCAGGATCAAGATTTGTTGCGTACAAGCGATCGCTCCACTATAGTATCTCTCTTTCTTTTCTGAGTCATCTTGTCTCTTCGTTAAATAAAAAAACAGAAATGCATGTTCATAAAGACTTACCCTCCTGCTTACTAAGAATGGAACAGGAGAAGGAGAGTGTTGTAAAGTCTCCATGTCTGGAGATATTTGTGTTTCTACTCC
>NZ_JAAHHU010000131.1:0-15866 GCF_010672095.1 Moorena sp. SIO3I6
TCAACAAGTTGCTGTTGCGGTACCGCCGGCGCTGTGGGAGCCAACCACGCCTGCCCCCAGCTCGCCGGCCGCTCGGCCGCTCGCACGAGGGCCTCGCCGAAGTCGGGAACGAAGGTCACCGCATGGTGAGCGGCCGGGTCACCAAGGAGCTCAGCCGGCTTGCCCTGGGCCAACCGACCGAAGCAACGCTCGCCGTAGGACGACTGGTCAACCCCGGGACCGAAGAAGTCGCTGGCTCGCACCGCCGTGGCCCGAATCCGTCCGTGATCGTGGGCCGCCTTGAGGTCATCCCACATTTGGCCCCGAACCTCGCCCTTTCGGGTGGTCGGCGCGAACGGGGTGTTCTCGGTGATCGGCTTGTCCGGTACGCCAACGATTCCCTACTCCCGACTCCCGACTCCCTACTCCCTACTCCCTACTCCCACATAATCAACGTCCCAAATCATGGAGAGCATTAATCGCTGCAGCACACTGTTGGGTCACAGCTTGCAATTCGTCTCGGTTACTAGAACTAGGAGGAGCAATCAGCTTACCAATGCGGACGGTTAAGGGTACAGACCGTGGCATCAACGAACCTTTTTTAACAATTGCTTGACTTCCCCACAAAGTAACGGGCAGCAGGGGGGCTTGGGCTTGGGCAGCAATCCAGGCGGCACCAAGCTTGGGGTTATGAATGCGAGCATCCCGTGTCCGGGTGCCATCCAAATACACACCAACCGCCCAGCCATTGTCGAGGAAATTGAGAGCAGAACGCAGGGCACTCCGGTCTGCTGAGCCTCGCTTAACCGGGTAAGTACCATACAATTCAATAAACTGTTTCAGGACTGGGACACGAAACAATTCTTCCTTGGCCATAAAGGCTACTGGACGTCCGACACAATTGGCTAAAATCGGTGGGTCAAAGTCACTCGCATGGTTACTCACCACCACCAGTGGTCCCGAGGTGGGTACTTGTTTAGCACCATAAATGCGACCCCGGAAATAGGTATGGACTAAGGGGCTAACCACTGACCACTTCAGGGCGTGATACAGCAGCAGACTGGGAAATGGTTCGCGGCTTCTAGTCACTGAGAATCGATGGGTGGATTTAGATGGTTTGGTTTCTAGTTTACTGCTTTGGGGGAAGGGAACAGCGGATCTGGGAACAGGGAATAGGGAAAAAATAGGTGTGTTTACTTTATTAATATGAGAACCGCTATATCTCAATTTGTTGGTGTGGAAGAAATTGAGGTAGGAGTAAACTGATGAGTAATATCCCCATAGCTCCTTGTGTCCTTATCTCCCTATCTCCCTATCTCCTTATCTCCCTATCTCCCTATCTCCCTATCTCCCTGTTCCCTATTCCCTTTGAGCAATTTAGGTATCCCAATCTAAATGCTGAACAGCTTACTGTAAATGTAATCCGCCATCAATGGGTAAAGCAACTCCTGTAATAAAAGCAGCTTTCGGAGAACATAAAAAAGCAACCACTTGACCAACTTCTGTTGGGGAACACCAACGTTGCATGGGGGTACTTTTAATTCTTTTTTGCATCATTTCGCTATCTACTCCGCCAGAGTTTGCCGTAACAGCATTCCAAGCTTCTGTTTTGGTAAAACCAGGAATAACGACATTAACAGTAATCTGCCTTGAAGCTAGAAGCCTAGCATAGTACCGGGTTAAAAATTCCACCACGGTTTTTCCGGTTCCTGGCATAATATAACTGAGTTTTGGGGTTTGATTCATGTTACATCCAGGGGAAGACGTTGCTACAATATAACCTTGACCATCTTCCATGTATTTAACCGCTTTTTCTACACAACGAATGAAGCATTTAGGGTAGACATTTTGATAGTATTCATAGGCCGCTAAACTGGTTAAGTTACCATCTCCTAATAATAGACGTTGAGAATTAGCAGCTAATTCGGCTTGGTCTGATGCTGGAGACGTTGTCATTCCTACATACAATCCAGCATTATGGATTAGTGCCGTTAACTTACCACCAAAATTGTTTTCTAAACAATCAAAAAACTTGTCTACGGTTTCTGGTTGAGCAACATCACCTTTGACAGTATAAACCTTAACTCCATAATCAGATTCTAAGGTTTTTTTACTATTAGCTGCTGCTGTTTCATTGCTATTAAAGCCAAGAATTAAATCATATCCATCAGCGGCAAGTTGCTCAGAGATGCCGAAACCAATCCCACGAGTTCCTCCAGTAACAATAGCTACTTTTGATGACATACTTTTTAGTATCCTTGATAAATCTAGATTATAGCGGTTTGCCATTGGGTGAGGTACTTTCGTTCTAGGTTTTAGGGAACAGGCAACAGGGAACAGGCAACAGGCAACAGGCAACAGGCAACAGGCAACAGGCAACAGGCAACAGGCAACAGGCAACAGGCAACATGGAAAAAATCCTGTGTACCTCACTCCCGACTCTCGACTCCCTACTCCCTACTCCCTACTCCCTACTCCCTACTCCCTAGATTTCATCCCAACCACTGACCCCAGAAGACATCACATAACTAGTTACGCTAGCTTCAAAGAAGTTGGCCTTAGTATGAGCATCTTTTTTAGTATCAGAAAAACGCTCTAAGTGGCTGTAGGGACTCTTTTGATAGTTTTCTCCCTGATAAAGGGGTTCTAATCCAATAGAACGTAACCTGATATTAGCCAGATACTTGGTGTAGTGCTCAGTACTCCGTTCGGTAATCCCTAAAATATCGTTACCAACAATATGATTAGTCCAGCGACATTCATGCTCCACTGCTGTGGCAAACATTTCATAAATTTGGTCCCTGGAATAGGGAAATACTTCCATAGCCATGGGGATTAACTTTTGATAAAGCCGGACATGACTCAGTTCATCTCGATTAATCATTTTAAAAATGTCAGCTGAGCCTGGCATCAGCATCCTAGAGGCGAGATTGTAGAAGTAAATGAAACCATTATAGAAGTACATTCCTTCTAGTAAAAAGTCAGCCAGTAAGGAAACAAAATAGTTTTCTGGGGTGGGATTATCAACATATTTTTGATAGAAACTGGCAACAAATTCGCATCTATCCCTCAGCACTTTATCAGTGCGCCAGAATTCATAAACTCTACTTCTATGTTCAGTAGGTATAACGGTTTCTATGATATATTGATAACTTTGATTGTGCATCCCTTCCTGAGAAATTTGTTCCGCCATACACAGACTAACTTCTGGAGCAGTAATGCTACTTTTGATGTGAGGAATATTGCAGGTTTGAACGGAATCTAAAAAAGTTAAATAGGAGAGAATCCCATCATAAGCATAACGTTCTGCTGGCGTTAAATTGGAGTAGTCTGTTACGTCTTGAGTTAGGTCTAGTTTCTGGGGAATCCAGAAGTTTTCCCGCATCTGTTGATACAACCCAATTGCCCAAGCATAACGGACATCATTGAGTTGCATCAAGTTAGTGGTGTTACCAAACCAAATTGAACGGTGTTCAGTTTTATCATCCCCATCTGGATTAAAGATAGGGTTAATTGGCATTGTAGTTAGCATTTTTAGAGGGAGTAGGGAGTAGGGAGTAGGGAGTAGGGAATCGGGAATCGGGAATCGGGAATCGGGAATCGGGAACAGGGAGTGTGGGGAGCAAGAGCTATCAGCTATCAGCATTCAGCATTCAGCCTAAGCGCTACGCGCACGCTACGCGAACAGCTGATGCGCGCGCAGGCTGGAAGCCTGTTCCACAAAGCTGACCACTGACCACTGACCGATGCTTCACACTTATCAACCTCAAAGTCCCCCTTTTCAAGGGGGATTTAGGGGGATCTCTTTGTACCTCATGGGAAAGAGAATTGCTATAATCTCAGTGAAGTCACAGGCTGGAAGCCTGTTCTACAAAGCTGACCACTGACCACTGACCGCTGACCGCTGACCGATGCGCGCGCAGGCTGGAAGCCTGTTCCACGGAATCACTAATTCGCGCAAGCGATACAAGTGTTGTCTAATTCTTTGAAGTTGTCACGCTGGACGGTTCGGATATAATAGACGGCTTTACATCCTAATTCCCAGGCCATGACTAGGGTTTCATAGATGTCTTTGGCTTTGAGGGTGCGTTCAGGTTCGTCTGGGAAATAGACTCCTTGGTTTAAGTTAAATAACAATTCCATGGAAATCCCAGTATCAATCCATTGCTGGATCGTGGCGACTGCTTTAACAACTTTTTTCTGATCAAAGTTTTTGTTTTCGTGGTAGAACCAAAAATTGTCTTTAATAAAGGGTGGGGCAATGGGTACAGTGCCTTTTGCCCATTTGTCATAGAAGAATTTGCTGTGAACTGGTAAGACACTAGCGGTACATCCTTGTACTAGGGATGAGGATGTATTGGGTGCGATCGCAGTAATATGAGAATTGCGAATCCCAAATTTTTGAATATCCTGAGATAGGGCTACCCAACGCTCTTGATGCTGGGAATTTTCTACAAACCATTCCACTGGTTTAGCGCCAATTAGCTTACCTTTACTCCACTCACTACCATCGAAAGCAGCATAAGCACCACGTTCCATGGCCAGTTCCATAGATGCATGGGTGCAGTAGTAGCCAATATCCTCAAATAAGTTACTAATTTCCTTGAGGTTGTTATAGGTTAGCCACCGTTTAGCTAACCAATCCGCTAATCCCATACAACCTACTCCGATGGTGCGGTATTTGTGATTGTGGGTATGGGCTGCTGTAAAAGGAGGAGTGGTTAAATCAATAGTGTTATCGAGAATCCGCACTGCTAGACGACAGATATTGGGCAATTCAGTTTCTTCAATATTGGCGAGATTGATTGAGTCCAAATTGCAACAGTGAGCAGCATTGCCAATTTCGACATTAGAGAAACTTTCGGTACAAAGATTTACCGCTGGGATGTAGCCCTCGTGTTGATTAGGATTAGCGCGGTTAATGGTATCCTTGAACGCCAAGTAAGGCATTCCCGTCTCTACTTGCGATCGCATAATCGTCTTAAAGAGTTCCCGAGCATTGACGGTCTTGTAGAGAGTGAGGGTTTCGCCGATGGCTGCTTCAATAGTTTGATAGGCGCTTTCAAACTCTTCTGCCCAAAGTTCCGATAGCTCAATCCCTAGCTTGATCCGTACTTCATAGGGATCGATTAACGTCCAGTCTTCTTTATTAACCACCCGACGCATAAACTCATCGGGAATCACCAATTGGGGAAAGATATCATAAGCCTTGCGCCGGGGATCCCCATTTTCCGCTTGCATCTCCAGAAACTCTGGCACATCGAGATGCCACACATCCACACTAACGGTGACTGCCCCTGCCCGACGGCCTCCTTGATTAACTGCGATCGCAGTATCGTTTAGCAGTTTAATCCAAGGAATTACCCCTCCCGAAGCATTGGCTTTGCCCATCACCCAGCTACCCGTTGAGCGAATCCGGCTAACATTGACCCCAACACCACCACCGTTTTTGGAGATTCTGGCCGTATCAGTAATTCCTTCAAAGATGCTTTCCAGGTTGTCATCAATGCTAGTGATAAAACAGGAAGACAGAGACCCCTTAGGAATTCTGAGATTAGCCAGGATCGGGGTCGCTAGAGATATTTTCCGTTGTGCGATCGCTTCATAAAATCGCCTTGCCCAACCTAGTCTATCTTCCGGGACTTCCACTGACCCTAGCAGCAGAGCACAAGTTAAAAATGCCTCTTGGGGCAACTCATCCGCCAGGAGATACCGACGAGTTAGCAGTACAGCCCCTGCATAATCATAATCCGTGTCCCAATCCCGATTAATCCAAGAACCTGCTTCTTTTAGCTCCTCAGTCGTATAGGTTAAGATACTGGGGTCATATTGACCAGACTCTACTTTAGAGCGAACAGTTCTAGGGTAGTCACCGTACTCATAACCACGGTTTACCAGGGTGTCTTTCCAGAGACTCCAGATCTGCAGTCGTCCTGCTACATAGCGCCAGTCAGGCTGATCAGGACTACACATTTCCAGGGCACAGTTGATCAAATTCTCCTGAATCTCTCTGGTAGTAACACCATCACGCAAGCGGGTAGTTAGTCCAGCTTCTAGAGTGATCGGATTGACATCCTTGCCAGCACAAGCCCAATCAACAACAGAACGAATTTTGGAAATATCAAGGGGAGCGAAAGAACCATCCCGTCTGATCACCTGAATATGAGCTTGATTTTGGCTTACGCTTGTTGCCGATAGGGTTTGTTGCATTTTCACTGGTTGGACGGAATTTAGATATATTACACCATGGCTTGCTAACCCCAAGGTACAACACTACCACTAGGGTTAACTATGGAATTCACAAGCTCTACTATACTAAATCTGGATTGATTTGGCTTATAGTTTTTGCCGAGAGGGTTTGTGGCCTTTTCACTCGTTGCTCAGAATCTTAGATATATTACACCATGGCTGGGTAACCCCAAGGTACAACACTACCACTAGGGTTAACTATTTAATTCCCAAGCTCTACTATACTAAATCTAGAGTAAGTATGGCCGTGAAATTTATCAACTTTTTTAAGTAACTGACCAAGTAACTCCTCACACCTCCCACACCTGCTGCGTCCCGCTGTGTTTCCCTGTTATCCTCATCTCTGAGCTTGTCTAATTGTTCTGTTAACGTTATAATATTGGGATTTGCCATCAGCTTTAGCCCTTGACCGTTCCCATGATGATCACTGCCCAAAACATTACTGCTATTGATGAAAAGCTCTCCCAACGCTTTATTGAACTCGATCCAGAGGGCTACTTTATTATTTACATAGACCGAGATGCAAGTCTGATCTGTGCCGAACACTACAGTAACAAAATTAATGACAAAGGGTTAGCAGTTGATCCAGAAACCGGAGAACCATTTCCCTGCGATGTTAAATTAAACCGTACTCCCACCGCTATTTTCAAAGGTAGGACAGCCAAGGAACTAGGCATGAAAATTACCGAAGAAACTAAACCCTGTCCTTTGAGTCGTTTCGATCACGCCCTTTACCTAGGACGAGAATTTGTAAGAGCCGAGATAGCGATGATCAATGGCGAAGAGTATATTCAAGATTAGTCAATAATCTGTAAGCATTCAGCATTCAGCATTCAGCATTCAGCATTCAGCCATCAGCCATCAGCATTCAGCATTCAGCCAAGCACTATGAATCCCTGACAGCAGCGCTAAAAGAGATTTAACGAATGTTTACCTGTTTTATTAAAAAGCTGTTGGCGTAGCGTGCCCAACCGCCAACGGCTGACCGCTGATAGCTGATAGCTAATGTTTACCTGTTTTATTAAAAAGCTGACGGCTGACCGCTAACTGGTGATAGCTGATAGCTTACGAGCTAAGTCAGGTTTGTCGGTAATGATACCATGTATCCGAGTATCATGTAGAAGCTCTCCAATCATTTTTTGATTATTTACCAAAAAATTTGGGTTTAAAGCCCCGTCCTTCTACGAGACGAAACCTTAGATAGTGGAGCCTTATTCAATAAGTTTTAACCCTTTTCACGGCCTGCCGACCATAAAGGCTCCACTATCTTAAGGTAACTTCAATGGACGGCTTTTTTTTTAGATCTATCCTGATATTTGTCGCTGAGTGTGGTACTATAAAACAGTAACGGAAAAGGTCGATATCCGTTCGCGGAGCGTGACCTTAGGTCAATGATCATTATTGAATTCAAAGCGTACGGCAAAAAGCATCAGTACTCAGCCATTGATGAGGCAATTCGGACAGTTAAGTTTATCCGAAACTCTTGTATTCGCCTTTGGATGGATGAGAAAGGGACTGGTAAGTATGACCTCAGTAAATACTGCAAGGTCTTAGCTAAGCAGTTCTCTTTTGCTAATGAGCTAAATTCGACTGCTCGCCAGGCTGCTTCTGAAAGAGCATGGTCATCGATTCGGCAAAGCCGACGCTACGCGAACGCCCGTTTCTACGACAACTGCAAGAAAAAGGTGCCTGGCAAGAAGGGGTTTCCACGATTTCAAAACCATTGCAGGTCAGTTGAGTATAAGCAATCAGGATGGAAATTGTCCCCTGATAAGAAGTCAATAACCTTCACTGACAAGAAAGGGGTCGGGAAACTAAAACTCAAGGGTACGTGGGATTTGTGGCGATTTGATAAAAACCAAATCAAGCGAGTCCGGATAGTAAAAAGAGCTGACGGTTATTATGTACAGTTTTGTGTTGCTGTTGATAATAACGAGCACTTAGAACCATCAGATGCAAACGTTGGTCTAGATGTTGGATTAAAAGATTTCTATACCGATTCTAGAGGCCATACTGAACCAAACCCTCGATTTTATAGAAGAGGGGAGAAGCGTTTAAAGTTTTATCAACGTCGGGTATCCCGCAAGAAGAAAGGCAAGGCCGTAGGCCACGCTACGCGAACAGCCAATCGTAGAAAAGCCATTAATAGGCTAGGCAGACACCATCTTAGAATAAGTAGGCAACGTGAAGAACATGCCAAGAGATTGGCACGTTGCGTAATCCGGTCTAACGACCTGGTCGCCTATGAAGATCTTAGAGTCAAAAACCTGGTAAAAAATCACTGTCTTGCCAAATCTATTAATGACGCAGGTTGGTATCAGTTTCGTAAATGGTTAGAGCACTTTGGACAAAAGTTTGGCAGAGTAACCGTTGCCGTAAACCCTGCCTATACCAGTCAAAACTGTTCTAGTTGCGGTGAGATCGTGAAAAAGTCATTATCGACTCGAACTCATACCTGCAAATGTGGTTGTCAATTAGACCGCGATTCGGCGAAGCCGACGCTACGCGAACACAACGCCGCAATCAACATTTTAGGAAGAGCCTTGAGTACGCTGGGGCACAGCGGAACTTGGGTCATAGACCCCAACGCTCATGGAGAATCGACCTCTACTCTTTCTGGCTCCGGCTTGATTGAGCAAGTTGGCTCGTTGAAGTGAGAATCCCCGTTCTTATAGGACGGGGAGTGTCAAAGTCCAAACAAAAACCGGTTTGCCCTGTTTAGCAGCAATTTCCAATAAACCAAATTTTAACGTTTCCCACTGTAGTGCTAGGATATCGGGGGTAAGTCTGATCAGTTTCTGAAACACCCAAATTCCCAAAAGTCTGAGTAATATAATCAGAAAATTATTCTTTTTTTTGCTTAATAACAATCCCGTTTTAACCGTAGGGTAATTCAAGTTTATCCATCTTAACGATGAAACATTAAATGATAAAATAACAAAGTCATCTATTTTGATATATCCCATTACTAAGGCCATGACTTTTTCTTCATAGCCTTCTTCTTTTAATTAAACCGCTAGTTTAATTTTGTTACGAGTCAGTCTTAAAATTTCCTCAACCGTAGGAACTCTAAACCCTTGCTGACCAGCAATGCGATTTATTTCAGCAAACCTTAACTGACTGATAGCTTGATTAGCTATCATTGGATCATGATGGGAAATCAATACCCCATCTTTAGTTATTCTGACATCAAATTCGATAAAGTCAGCCCCAAGTTCAATCGCTTTCTCATAAGCTTCAATAGTATTTTCTTTGGCACAATTAGAAGCCCCACGATGGGCGATTATCTTATTAGTCAGCATATGTAGCAAAGGGAACAGGGAGTAGGGAACAGGGAGCAGGGGAAGAGAGGGAAGTGTGGGGAGATGGGGAGATGGGGAGATGGGGAGATGGGGAGATGGGGAGATGGGGAGGTGGGGAGATGGGAATATAGGGATATATGGGATTTATGGGAGTGTGGTGATATTCCCGACTCCCAATTCCCGACTCCCAATTCCCGACTCCCGATTCCCGATTCCCGATTCCCGATTCCCGACTCCCGACTCCCGACTCCCGACTCCCGACTCCCGACTCCCGACTCCCTAAAATCTCAAATATACCTCACCTATTTGAGAACCACTATTTCATCGAGGTGCTGGCAAGTCATGAACATTGCGGATGGTCACGGAGCGAGCTAACTTATAGGCTGCATAGGAATCCACCAAACCGGAGCCAGTTGCTCCATCGTGTCCCTCTCCTGCCGGTTGACCATGGAAGCTTTTGCCCAGCTTAACATCTCGCGCTGATGCCCGTAGAATCTGCTTAATCAGGGATGGAGACAGACCAGGTTGCACCTGCTTAAGCAAGGCACAAACACCCGCTACTTGGGGAGAAGCAGCACTAGTACCGCTGATCACTGCCCAGCCATCATCAGTAGCCGTTTCGTCCTGATTCGGATACTGACCACCGCCCAAGCCTCGGTCAATTTCGTCCCCTGGTTCAACGGGCAACATGATATAGGCAGCCCGGGGTTGCATTCCCACCAGTCCACAAAGATCAGGGACGTGGCGTCCTGGATAAATTTGGCTATCAAAGCTACTGGCGTAGTTGGAAGCTTCTAACCGAAAGTCATTGCCCTCAACAGTATCGTGGGCATAGACTCCACCCACAGAAATCACTTCCGGCATCTGACCAGGAAATCCATAGTGTCCGTTACCAGCAGAGAAACAGACAGTAATACCACGCTCTTTGACTGCTTCAATAACTGCTGCCTCTAGGGGCTTGAGGAAATTCGGTAGAGGCCCTTCTGGAATACTGAAGCCCCAGCTGTTGTTCATCACCGCTGGATGTAAATCCGATGCCATCTTAAAGGCCAGGGTGGGGTTACTCCCCATTTTGACACCAATAAAGTCAATATCCGGTGCATTGGAAAAAATATTTGCTGCTTCAGCGGTGCCATGACCACTCTCATCCCGCTCCACGTTTTTAGCATCTGGTGCCAGGGTTGCCTGGTAGTTGTAGCCATGCCACTCGTAAAAGGGATGCTTGTAGAATCCAGTGTCTACCATTGCTACTAAAACGCCTTTACCGGTTACCCCGACTTTGTGGACAGGGGTCGAGCGACATACCATAGCTACATCGGAGGGAACATTGAGGTGATGATAACGAACCCGTGGAGGCAGTGGCGACTCAAATAAAATGGGTGGACGTTGGGGATAAGCGCGCTCTATCAACCCAGATAGCTCTTCGGGAATGCTAAAGGGAGCACCAGCAACATGGCGCAAGAAGGTCACTTCTCCCAGTTGAGGATGAGCCTCGCTAATGAGTTGGCTATCCCGTTCAACTCGGGTGCTAAAGACCCGTTCCCACAGTTCCCGTGGTCCATCAGCACTAATGGAAAAGGTTCCGATTTGCTGGACGCGAAAGCCAAGGGATTGTAAAATATTTGCAGCTTGAATGCCCCGTCCAGGGGGTGGAGCAAATTGTTGAAGATTCTCCGGTTGGAGGTAGGTGTCAGTGGCGAACATGGACTGGCCACTTTCTGATACGAGAATGGCTTCAAAGGAAACTCGCTCAACTCCCGTCTGTAGTTGTTGTATCATAATTCTCCTGTTAGTTAAATCCTAGTTAGATCAGCGGTTGATGACTATCGCTGTCTTTCTTGATCAACAAACCAAGTTGTTTTACTTCTTTGGTTTACTTCTTTAGTTTGGTATCTGTGATCACATATTGACGTCACCCTCGTGGGTACTTTTGTTTTGTTCGGCTTTAGTTTAAAATTTTATTGGCAACTTTTTACTATTGAACATTTGACCATAGAAAACTAGAGGCACGATACAGTAAAGGCACGACCCGATCGTCCCTCTAGCCTGGACAATGTTCGGATTATCGTTAACTGGATTGGCCGTTGGCCACGCTACGCGATGAAGCGAACGCGCCCCGCGTGGCCAACGGCCTCAGCTTCCGCGCTTGAGCGATCAGAAAAATTCTGGGGGTTCTACAAACATCACCCCAGTTACCAAGGTTTGTAGTTGCTCAGGAATTTGTAGATTGTCAACCGCAGCTTTGGGATAGGTAACCTCACTGCCATCTATCTCCTGGATCAGGGTTTTCTGCTGTGGTTGGAAGGAAACATTGAAAGTTGATTCCCACAGGGATTGCGGGGCTTGTACACTGATAGTCGGTCCAATGTGCAGTATCCGAAAGCCAAGCTGTTGTAGAGCTAAAGCAGCTTGTCTAGAGTGGTTGGGGGATGACTGAATTTCTGCTGAAATCGTGTTTTCCGGCATAGAACCCCTCCGATGGAAAGTCTGGCGTCGTGGATTTTTGGTTAAGGGCGACCCATTCGAGCCAGTAATTCGGGCAAGTAAGTAATTCGGGCAAGGAATTAATGGCTGAAACCCTAGGTTTTATCTGCTTTTGCTTCGCCCTCCCATAGGATAACCTAGAGTTTCCCTCAATTAAGCTTCACTTGTCAAGCTATATCGCTACGCCCAAAGAATCGGGAATCGGGAATCGGGAATCGGGAATCGGAACCCACCCCTAACCCCTCCCAGGAGGGGAACGGGAATTGGGAATCGGGAATCGGGGGAAGAGTGTGGTTAGAGGGGCGGGGGCGCGTGGGTAGAGGGGGGAGGGAAGAAGTAGTTTTCGATAATTTGGTATAGTTAACACCATTGTCTTGATGCAGTCCCTGATCGGGACTTGATCTGATTGGGTTAGAAGTGGCTCCTTGATAGTCCTGAATAGGACGGAAAAAATCCAGGGGCTCTTTTCTTATGATTAGAGATTAGCTCCGGGTCAGGAAATCAAGTTTGGAGCCAGTTGAAAGGTGATGGTATTTTTTTTATTGCTATGAATTTACAGCAGTTGTCAATTGGGTGAGGTACAGATTCCTGAGGTGCGACCCGTGGCGAATTTAATTCTTAATGGTAAGAGCGTACCTAAGGTTTTAGGGAACAGGGAACAGCGGATCACCGGAACAGAGAAGTCGGAAGTGGGAAGAGGGAAAAAATCCTGTGTACCTCAGGTGCGACCCGTGGCGAATTTAATAATTAGATCCGGAAAGCGCACCTAATAGTTATGAAAAACGCTGTATACAAAAATAATACAAAAGTTATACGTTAGCACTAACGCGATCGCAACCATCAGATTGGCAGACTATAAATATCAGTTAATTTACTGAAAGTGATTTTACTGATAGCTCAGGCTATGATTGGCCGTTGGCCACGCTACGCGAACGAGTTAGTCAAACAATTAGTCAACCAATTAGTTACAGACTCAAGTCAATTAATTAATTTATTCAAATAACTAGGGCGTCTAAAAAATGAAAATAACTAAATTTTTAAGCAGTGGATTAGTTTTAGGGTCTATAGTTTTGGGAGCAGTAGGAGAAGCCCAGGCAGCTGATATCCTCAAGTCCTGGTTAGCCGATGAAGCTCATATCTACCCAGAAGACACTGATTTGTCAGGACACGCTTTCTGGTTTCCTGAGTTGGACTCAGGGAGGTTTGTATTTGACACTTCAGGTATCTTTAATGAATACAATGATGGGACTGCTAATTTGTTGGGTACCATCGTTTCCGAGTTAGATGATACTAAAAAATGGGACGTTGATATTTGGTTCAATAGCACACCAGAACCTTGGGGAGGACCGAAAAAGGAACTACCAAAGTCTGAATACGTAGAAAAAGGTGGCCCCGTCGATACTAGTACTTGGTACTACTATAACATGGATGAAACTCGGGCTACCTTAACTGGCCTAGGTTTCTACGATGGCAAGGAACTGAATCTTTACCAAAAACCTGAAAATGGTAAATACGCCTTCCAGGTTGGGGTTGGAGCTAATGGCAAAAACACTAACTTTGGTATGTCTGGCTGGCTAGGTGCTACGGGTTCTTTTACTCTTACCAAGGCTGATATTAATGTTGATATAACTGCCAATCCTGGAGATCCTTCCAATTCTAAACCTGTTCCTGAACCCATGACAATGGGCTTGTTTAGCCTAAGCTTACTGGGATTAAGCTTGACTTCATTAAAGCGCAAGTCTAAGGAATTGGTCTAACCTAAAACTTTGAAAGATTACCGGATTTTTTCGTCGGCATAGCTGATTCAACCACTTCTGTGTAGGAACTAGACCACTCTTTAGTAGTCTGTTCCTTTTTTGTTTTTTGTGGTAAGCATATGCGCTACGCGCAGGCTACGCCAACAGCTATCAGCTGTCAGCTGTCAGTCGTCAGTTGTCAGTTGTCAGTTGTCAGTTGTCAGTTGTCAGTTGTCAGTTGTCAGTTGTGACTTCGCCACTGACAAGTTTCCAGTTTCTAGTTTCTAGTTTCTAGTTTCTAGTTTTAAGTGACTCCCAACCAAGAAGGATAAGTAGTCAACTGGATAGGATCTCAAACTAGTAAGCTCAAACTAATAATCTCAAAAGATTAAATAGTACATTAACTCAGATGTCAGCTGAGGATTAAGCTCAAGGCGTCGTTGAAGGTCAGCTAAATTACGGTATGGGCCACCATCAAAGCGATTTTGCATGATCGCTCTAGCTAAAAACAAGTCCACTGCTGGAATTTTCGTCAACTGTTCTAGAGATGCAGTGTTAGGGTTGACTAGCTGAGGCGTTACTAAACTCTCCGCATCGTAGTAACAAAACCTCAAAATTGGTTGCAAGGGTGTCAGACGTTGTACTGACCAACCTAGGGCAGCGGCCAAATCTTCTAAGCAACAAAATTGCACACCGCTGCTGGTGAGTTCAAAAAGCGATCGCGCCTGATGGATAGATATCCCTGGCAATCTCAGCCAGTCATCCACACCAGCTTGATTCACATCAATGGTGAGCCCCAATTTGGCAGCTACAGCAATTTCTTCTGTAGATTGTAGCCGATAGTAGGGGTCACGCTTTAGCCTCTGCTGAATTGATTGCTGATTCGGGTTTTGTGGAGTCTTGGGTGATAGCCAATCAAAAATTGCCATGAAACTCAAGCAATTAGGTCAAGTAATTGACGACGTTTTTGTTCAAATTCATACTCAGACACTAGTCCCTCCTGACGCAGGCTGTCTAGCTGTCTTAGGGCATCAGCAATTTCCCCTACCTTGGCCGGGTCAATCCCAGCCGATGGATTGTCTGAGGAAGATACTGTAGACTCAATACCAAGGTTAAAATTGAGGTCAAACTGATCTTGACTTTGTAGTAAATACCACACCCCCTCTATAGCACTGGCAATTCGAGGAATGGGTGTCCAACACAGGAGTAAGTACATTACTCCCCAGAAGGGTTGTCCGAGATAAAATTTGTGTAATCCACAAACGGGGATAACTACCCCACTCAAGGCCAGTAGGGAAGCGACTTTGCGGCTTTTTGGCTTGCTCAACATACTTGCTTTGACCCGCGTTGAATAGCTTGGTGGAGATCCAAATACTGTCAATCCTATGTTCCTATAATAATTACTTATCTCAGAGTGGAAACTTACAGGTTACAGGTTATAGGTTGAACGTTAACCGGTTGAAGGTTGGCAGGTTGAACGTTAACCGGTTGAAGGTTGGCAGGTTGAACGCGATCGCGTGGCCTATTGGCCAAGGTTAACCGGTTACAGGTTAACCGGTTACAGGTTAACCGGTTACAGGTTGAAGGTTAACCTTCAACCTGTTAACCTTCAACCTGTTAACCTTCAACCTGTTAACCTTCAACCTTCAACTGACTAACCTACCCTACACCGAATCGCCTTGGGCGAACAACCTTCAACGGACTAATACGGAAAACCGAATTTTGTCCAGGTTTAACGCTACATTAAAATGTGATTAGAAGCGGCGATTGAGTACAACCAAACCGGTTGACAGGTAAGAGCAATGGGTTTTTTTGATTCGGAAATTGTCCAAAAAGAGGCAAAACAGCTGTTTGAAGATTACCAAGACCTGATTAAATTGGGCAACGACTATGGCAAGTTTGACCGTGAAGGCAAAAAGATTTTCATCGATCAGATGGAACAGATGATGGAGCGCTATCGGATTTTTATGAAGCGCTTCGAATTATCTGATGACTTCATGGCTCAGATGACCATAGAGCAGCTCAATACTCAGTTAGGTCAGTTTGGGATCACCCCTCAGCAGATGTTTGACCAGATGAACATGACATTGGAGCGGATGAAGTCAGACGTAGAGAA
>NZ_JAAHHU010001310.1:0-1434 GCF_010672095.1 Moorena sp. SIO3I6
TGCCATCAAATCCAGTTAAAAAGCTCCTCACCCCTGGGTCTAAGGCGATTGCTTTTTGAGGGATAGGGAAATTATCTTGGTCTGATTCAACGGCAAAGCTAATAAACCACCGACCTCGATCAATGCTAAGTATCGGCTCGTGAGTCATTTGCTCAGGGAGTGGTTCACTGCTAGTGAACGTTAATCCTTTGGTCTGTCTAGGATAAAAGACACCTTTGGAGAAATTAGACTTTTGGAATCGAATAGATTGGACTGGATCGCAGTACCGCCTAAACTTAGTATGACCACCAGATTTAATAGCAGCTTTGTGCGCTTCAAAAGCTTGAAACACTGCTAATTGTCTAGGGTTGTAGGGAGTTTGATTTACCCATTCAGGAACATCTAACATCACCTTTTTCCTGAGGTCATACTTCCCAATTTTTGTAGTTTTGAGGATGGCGATTGCTTTGTTGTAACACCATCTAGCTGCGTTAATCCAAGTTCTCCATTTAAGCTTCAGTTCAGTTCCCGGGTAAACTCGGATCTTCTTTGATAGCAGTTTTGTACTTCCTGAGACCGTAGAGTCGGCAACTGAAGACATGGACAATGGCGAGGATATCCTCCACCATCTCTCGCTCATAAGATAGGTCTGACTGGTTGAGAACCAAGATCTTACCACCGTTTTGCGTAACATACCATTCGATAAGTTCAAATCAGAATCGTGGCCTACGGTCTTTGTGTGGGACCACAACCAGGCTGATATCTCTTGACATGACCCGTCCCAATAAGGTTTTAAGACCTTTTCGCTTGTAGTTGAGTCCTCAGCCGATGTCAAAGATGATTTCTGCTTCCGGGAATTGCCCTTGGCAGAACGCCGCTTGCCTTTCGAGGTCGTCTTTTGGTTTTTTGCTTGAAACCCTGGCGTAGATGACGGCTGGCTTGTTTGGGACTTGTCCAACAACGGAGTCAACATCGTACCTCCGTTGATTACTTGGAGTTCTAATGGTTTTGATTTTTCCTGCTTGATCCCAGTATCGGAGTGTTCGCTCTGATACTCCAAGGATTTCGCAAGCCTTTCGGGGTGGAACATAACGCATCGGCGGTTAGTAATAATTGGCTTTCTATATACTCGTACCAGAGTCTGCCGATGAATCCCAGACACTGCCGGAAAAATAATCATCTATTAGCTACAGTCTGACCTCTAGCAAGCCAGACTCTTGAGATTGAGGTTGAGTGGACTCAGGATAGTCACAGTCCAAACCTTAACGTAAAGTTAACCAAAAGCCCACTTTGATTAACTTTACGTTAAGGATAAAAATAATGTTTTCTATTATTACTTATTCAGAGAATATTGTCAAGTTATGATCAGACTTTGCATAGAGGTTTGCAGCTCATGAGTCAGGTCAACTATAGCTTGTCGGATAAATTCTAGGGGCGGTTGGGCATGACTCATCG
>NZ_JAAHHU010001311.1:0-1433 GCF_010672095.1 Moorena sp. SIO3I6
TCCTGGACGCCCTCTGCCGTTACACATTTTTGAATTTCGCTACCGAATCATGATGAACACGATTTTGGAGAGCGATCGCAGATTTGGTGTCTTAATGTGGGATCCTGTAAAACAGGAACCAGCTACAATTGGCTGTTGCGCTGAAATTATCCACTTTCAGCGTCTTCCCGATGACCGGATGAAAATAGTAACCTTAGGTCAGCAGCGGTTTCGGGTCTTAGAGTACGTTCGTGAAAAGCCCTATCGGGTTGGACTAGTGGAATGGATTGAAGACCAACCACCTGCTAAAGACCTCAAACCAAAGGCAAAGGAGGTGGCACAGTTATTGCGGGATGTTGTGCGTCTTTCCGCTAAGTTGACCAACCAGAAAATTGAGCTACCAGAAGACCTGCCCGATCTACCCATTGAGTTGTCTTACTGGGTTGCTAGCAATCTGTATGGCGTAGCCTTAGAACAGCAGGCACTTTTAGAGACCCTGGACACAGAAAAACGTCTAGAACGGGAAACCGAAATTCTCACTTCTACTCGCAATCACTTAGCGGCACGTACTGTACTCAAAGATGCCTTAAATTAAGCTTTGATTATAAGCTTAAGAGAGAATAGACCTCGTAGCATTAGTATTTTCTTGATACTGTTTTCATCAATTACTCTCCCTTCCCTTGTCCGAAGTTTCCTATTCCCTATTCGTTGCTCCCAGCGCTATAACAACATTTTTGTTCACCGTTGACGGTTAACTGTTGACAGTCAAATTATCGACATTGATGAGGGTGTAGCTGCCAAAAATCTTGAGGATTTCCTGATCAGGGATTATTTCCTCAAGAGCGGCTTTAAATAATGGTGCATAGAGATCTGATTCCAGTTCAATAAAGAATATGTACTCACCAAGTAATCGCTTGGTGGGACGAGACTCAATCCGACTTAAATTAATACCTCGACGGGCAAATATCTGGAGTGGTTTAGACAATGATCCAGGTATATTAGCAGGAGGACTAAATGCTAAGGAGGTATGACTACCTCCAGGAGATGGCTTTAAACTCAGCACCCAAAATCGAGTGAAATTATCGGGATAGTCATTAATGTTAGATGCCAGTACTGGTAGAGTATAAAGCTTTGCTGCTCGTTCAGATGCGATCGCTGCTGCATTGTGATCTTTGTCCAAAAACTGTAGCGCTTCAGTGGTGGAGTTGGTCGGTACCAGTTGCACTGATGGCAGAAACTGCTCTAACCACCGCTGACACTGAGCAAGGGCTTGGGGATGGGAATAAACCGTTTTAATTTCTGCTATGGTTGATGCCCGTGACATCAGAAAATGTCTGATTGGCAAAACCAGAGCCTGTTGAATTTGGAGCTGATCTAGTTGCCAAAGCCGATCTAGTGTCATGGCGACACTGCCTTCAATGGAATTCTCTACAGGTACCACTGCTAGATCAGCT